>CAZBDM010000101.1:1680-11047 GCA_964490675.1 uncultured Oligoflexales bacterium | reverse complement strand
TTTCAATAGCTTATGGTCTAGACTAGAAAACTATAAACTCAACCCTGACGAGCCTAAAAATTACCCCCGTGCCGAAAGCAAAGCTTCAATCAACTCCTGCTTTGATGGTATTGACAACGATCACGATGGTTTTGTCGATGAGGCTGACTTCGGTTGTCAAACTGAAAGCCTCTAGCTGAAAAAATCTCTCAATATTGGTATAGCTTTTAAGGCACTTATTCTTGAGGAGGGGCTTTTGAAGCTAGATTTTAATATTGAGGGCATGCACTGCGGTTCCTGTGCAGCAAGGATTACAAAAGGCCTTTCTGATCACCCGGAAGTTTTAGAGGTCCATGTTAATCTGCCTTTAAAAAAAGGCTCAGTCAATGGCCCTATTGCCAAAGAGAGCCTCATCAAAGCGGTGAGAGATCTCGGTTACGAGGCTTCTTTTGAGTTAAACCAAGAGCAGGTCTTCACGTCTTTAGATAAACACATCGAAGCTCTCAAAAAAGAACTTATTTTGTCTTTTCTTCTCACCCTTCCCGTTTTTTTAGCCGGAATGGGCTGGCTAAAGTTCCCGTTTCATACATACATGCAGGCCGTACTAACCACCGTGGTGCTTTTTTATAGTGGAAGGAGCATTTTGGCGACAGCTCTGCGGCTCAGCTTAAAGTTAAGCGTCAACATGGACAGCCTTGTGGCAGTCGGCACATTTTCTGCCTGGGCCTATTCTCTTTTTCTTCTCTTTACAGGCAGTGAGGCGCTTTACTTTGAGTCGGCGGCGGTCATCATAAGTTTAATTCTTTTTGGTCGTTATCTAGAAGAAAGAGCGAAAGGCAAAGCTTCAGAAGCAATTAGAAAACTGATGTCACTCAAGCCGGAACGAGCGATCCGGCTCCTTTCTGATGGTAGCGAAAAAGAAGTTCCAGCAGCGTCTCTTGTTCCCGGAGATCTTTTTCTTGTCAGAGCTGGAGAAAAAGTTCCCAGTGACGGGATTGTTGAGGAGGGTCTTAGCGAATGTGATGAAGCGATGATTAGCGGCGAATCATTTCCTGTGCTTAAAGAAAAAGATAGTCCTGTTACCGGCGGTACGATCAATATCGGCAGTGGGCTCTTAAAAGTAAAAACCACTGAGTCTTCCGACAAGACAATGCTTGCTCAAATGATTAAGCTCGTTTCAGAAGCGCAAATGTCAAAAATCAAAATGCAGACTCTCGCCGATAAAGTGGCGCTTGTCTTTGTACCTGCTATATTTATTATAGCTCTTTTGACTTTTTTGAGCTGGCTTTTCTTAAAAGACAGTAGTTTTCAAGAAGCTCTTATCCCAGCGGTTTCAGTCCTTGTCATTGCTTGTCCATGTGCCCTTGGTCTTGCTACGCCGGCGGCGATTGTTGCGGCAACCGGCAGAGCGGCGGAAAAAGGTATACTTGTGCGTTCAGCACCTGGTTTTGAGTCTCTAGAAAAAGCAAGCGCTGTCATTTTTGATAAAACAGGAACTTTAACGAAGGCCTCTCCCGAGCTTAAAAGAACTGAACTTGTCCAGTCTGATGATTCTCATGAAAGTGATTCAATGTGCTGGTCTCTAGCAAATAAATCAACTCATCCCCTGTCTAAAGCAATGGTAAAGAGCCTTTCCTATTGTCATACGGAGGCCAAGCAAGTGACCGATTTTGAAGAACTTGCGGGTAAAGGATTGGTTGGAAAAATTTCGGATCATCCGGTTGCTCTTGGCAATGAAAAACTTCTCGTCCAGCTGGGCGTTGATCAGAGTACGCTCACCCCTTTAAAGATAAACGATGACGAAATTGTTGTTTACTTTGCCAAAGACAAAAAACTAGCAGCCGCATTTTTTCTTTCAGATCCTCTTAGAGACGATGCTAAAGATGCGATCGGCCATTTACATTCACTTGGAATTAAGACAATTATGGCCACCGGTGACCGGCAGGCTGTCGCGCAACAAGTCGCGGATTCTTTGGCAATCGATCGGGTGCATGCAAATTTAAGTCCCTTTGAAAAGAACGATCTTATTAAAAGTCTAAAAGAAAGTGGCGAGCACACCGTTATGTTGGGCGATGGAATTAATGATGCTGCGGCTCTGGCGAGTGCTGATGTTGGTATCGCTATGGGAAGCGGAGCCGACGCTGCTTTGTCGGCAGCTGATCTTGTCTTGCCGAAAGCCGACCTCAAAAAGGTTGGGCTAGCGATTTCATTATCCAGAAAAACTGTTAGAGTAATTAAACAGAACCTGTTCTGGGCATTTATATATAACGTCATTGCCGTGCCTGTGGCGGCTTCAGGATATCTTTCCCCTATGATAGCAGCAGGTGCCATGGCTTTTTCTTCTCTGAGTGTTGTCTTGAACTCTTTGCGACTGCGCAGCTTTAGTTAGAGGAATGTATGTCTGAAAAAAAAATAAGAGTGGTTGTAATCTACGGTGGCAAATCTACCGAGCATGAAATCTCATGTAGGAGTGCAGCTTATGTTTTAAAAAATCTCGATCAATCAAAATACGATGTCTATGCGTTGGCTATCGACAAAGACGGGTGTTGGATCCCGCAAAATACAGAGACGCTGCTCTGTGAGCTTGATCAATCGGTTGCCATTAAACCTCCCTTGCAAAAAGCCGATTTACCCATCCTTCCGTCGACGGCCAATCCTGGAGAAAGCTTTCTTGTGCCGGTTTTTGGAAAGACTGACTGTCAAAGTGATGTCGAAAAAACAGTTGTTTTTCCAGTGCTACACGGTACTTACGGGGAAGATGGCTCAATTCAGGGGCTTTTTGATCTTGGAGAGGTCGCTTACGTTGGTGCATCGACCCTTGGTTCAGCGCTGTCAATGGATAAAGTGGTGGCAAAAAAGCTCGTCTCGCTTGAAGGGGTCAAAGTCGTACCCTATCTCAGCTATAGAAAGCACCAGTGGCTCTCAAACCCGCAGGCGGTGATAGAAGAAATCATCTCAAAGCTTTCAGATAAGCTTTTTATCAAACCAGCATCGTTGGGAAGCTCAGTCGGCGTTAGTAAAGTCGCTGATTCTTCAGATTTAGAAAAAGCACTCGAAGAAGCTTTTCGATTTGACGAAAAGGTTCTTGTTGAGAAGGCTCTTCAAGTAAGGGAGATCGAATGTGCTGTGATGGGTGGTTACGAGCCAGAAGTTTCAGAACCAGGCGAAGTGGTGACGGATGGGTTTTACAGTTATGAAACGAAATATATTGATACAAAAGGTGCAAAGATAGCTATTCCTGCTGATCTCACCAAGGAACAGTCTCAAAAAGCCAAAGAGCTCGCTAGAAAGTGCTTTAAGGCACTCGAGTTGTACGGTTTATCGCGGGTCGACCTGTTTCTGACCAAGGATGGTGGTGAGTTTTATTTTAACGAGGTCAATACAATGCCTGGCTTTACCGAGCTTTCACAGTTTCCCTTGTTGTGGCAGCACAGTGGCTTAAAGCCTCGGGAGATCCTTGACCGCCTCGTCAACCTTGCACTTGAAAGAAGAGAACTGCTCGATGGCCTGCAAAGATCCCGTTGAAATGGGCTTAAAAGAGTAAATTTTGGTCTGAAAGAACCTCGTAGTGGTCCTTAAATGTCAGATCTGCTCCAGCCTTGAGTAAGTGGTCGCTGTCGTGCTGACTGGTGATTCCGCAAGTAAACAGTCCAGCCTCCTTGCCTGCCTTGATACCGTGACAGCTGTCTTCAAAGACGACGGTGGCATTTTTTTGGTGAGCGTCAATTTTTAAAAGTTCACAGCTCACCAGATATGGGGTCGGATCTGGTTTTGGGGTACTCGTATCTTCTAGGGCAACGATCAGGGGCTTTTCGAGTTGATGAAGAAAAAGTTGTTTTTCTATGAACTTTCTTGGTGCATTTGAACAGATAGCAAAAGGCAGATCCCTATTCGTAAGAGTTTTCCAAAGAGCTTCGATGCCTCTTATAAGAGGGGCTTTGTCTTGGCTTTGCCGCAACTGCGCCTGCTTAGCAATCAGCAGTCTATCGGCGAGATCTGGTGCTCCGTAACGATCTGCGAGAAGACTGGCGATTTTTTTGGAAGACAAGCCTATCAGGCTTTCTGGATCATCGAGCCGGGTTGAAAAATGACTTTCTATGACCTTTTGCCAAGCCACAAGATGAAGCGGCATGCTGTTTACTATGACTCCGTCAAAGTCGAAGATCACCGCTTTTACTTGCAATAAGGCACTCCTCAATTATGCTATGTTTTAAAGATGTTAAGCTTTTGCTAAAATAATCCAATGCTGACTTACCAGAAGGACAATCAGACAGATGACACAACAACATGTAGAGCTTAGCCCTATTCAGAAAAAAGCAAAAATGTTTTCTTTGATTGCCCTTTTTGTCATGATTCTAGGCAGTGTCGGACTAGATCAGGTGACTAAGGTGCACTCTGAATCTACCCTTATGACTTCTACTCATCCTGAAAATATCAAAATCTATACAGGTAAACGCTATCCTATCTGGTCGCATAATTTTCCTTTTGTTGGCGATAATCCAAAAGACGGTCTTTACTTTGGTTTTAATTATGTAAGAAACACCGGGGCTGCCTGGGGCACTGGTGGTAACCTACCCAAGCATATCCGTGTTCCCTTCTTTTACGCAGTTACGGTAGCAGCTGTAATCATTATAATATTTTTCTTTAGGTCGACTCCTCTCTCCCACCGCCTTGCCAGGTTTAGTTTAGGTCTTATATTTTCTGGAGCGGTAGGGAATTTTATTGACCGCCTCAGACTTGGCTACGTTATCGACTGGCTCGATGTGAGATGGAATATCTTTGGCTGGCAATATAATTTCCCCAATTTTAACTTTGCTGATTCGGCGATATCTGTAGGTGTCTTCTTTCTTATAATCGACATGGTGATTTTAGAATCCCTTAGAAAGAAAAAAATCGAATCAGAAAAGGCCGCACCACTAAAGAAAGAGGAACAAAAAACTGTGGAGGCCTAACATATGCCACAACGTCTACTAAGAAACTCGACGACAAAAGTAGCTGAACTTCTACAAAAAGCCATTTCTGAGCTTGCAAATCTTAGACGTGGGATCTTGACGTCTGATTTTATCTTAATGGCTCTGCTCGACCAAAAAGATTCGATTGCTCTAAAAGTCTTAGATGAACTTCACCTAGAAACCGACAAGTTAAAAAGAAACCTCATCGATGCGATTCTTGATTCCGTCAAGGAGATTCCAGAAATTGATCCAGCCCAGATGACCGCATCGATTAGAGTCTCAAAAGATGTGCAAAATCTCTTCGAGGCTGCCGACAGAGAAAGAAAAATTTTCGATGACGCCTATATTTCAACAAGCGCTATTCTTTTAGCTTTTTTTGATGAGAAGGTAGAAAAGTCAAAAAAGCTGCTTGAGGTTCACGGGTTAAGCTACGAGAGCTGCAAATCAGCTTTAAGAAACCTACGAGGAAACGTCAAGATCAGTCAACAAGACGGTGAATCCCGCCTTAGTCTTCTTGATGAGTACACGGCTGATATAACAGCTATGGCGCGCAGAGGGCTTCTCGATCCGGTCATCGGTCGCGAAGATGAAATTAAACGCGTCATTGAGATTTTATCGCGCCGAAAGAAAAATAATCCGATTCTTGTTGGTCAGCCAGGGGTTGGTAAAACCGTTATTGTCGAAGGCCTAGCGCAACAAATTGTAGCTGGCGATGTCCCGGAGTATTTGCTCAATAAAAGGGTCTTGTCTTTAGATATCGGCAGTCTTATCGCCGGTGCCAAGATGCAGGGTGAGTTTGAGGAGAGGCTTAAAGCCGTCAAGGATGAAGTGATTGCTGCAAGTGGCGATATTATTTTATTCATTGATGAGATTCACACGGTTGTCGGTGCGGGCCGTACATCTGGCGGACTTGATGCGTCGAATATGTTAAAGCCTGCTCTCGCCAAAGGGCTTTTGCAGTGTATAGGTGCGACAACTCTAAGAGAGTATAAGCAGTATGTTGAAACCGACAAAGCATTAGAAAGACGCTTCCAACTTGTTCGCGTTAAAGAACCAAGTCTTGAACAAAGCATTGAAATACTCAAAGGTAGTCGCGAGCGATATGAGTCCCATCATCATATTAAGTACACCGATGAAGCTCTTGAGGCAGCGGCTGAGCTTTCTAGCAAGTATATCCAAGATCGCTTTTTACCCGATAAAGCCATTGATCTTATCGATGAGGCGGGTGCTGCCAAAAGAATTAAGGTTGTTTATACGCCACCAGAGCTTAGACAGCTTGAAAATGACAGACAAGAGCTCGAAGCAAAAAAAGCCGAGGCATTTACCGCCAATGATTTTGAAAAAATGGCCCATTATCAAATGGAGCTGTCTAACCTTGATCAAAAAGCAAAAGAGCTCAGGGACAAGCAAAATGCTATGCTTGGAGAGAAGGATAGAATTGTAGATGAACAAGATATTGCCGAAATCATCTCCAAATCAACCGGCATTCCCGTGAATAAGCTTATTGCCGAAGAAGCGGAAAAATTAAGAGAGCTGGAATCTTTTATCGGGTCACGAGTCATTGGCCAAGATCACGCTGTTTCTTCGGTAGCAAATGCCATCAGAAGAAACAGGTCTGGTCTTCGAAGGCCAAATAGCCCGATTGCTTCGTTTCTTTTCTTGGGACCGACTGGCGTTGGCAAAACAGAGCTTGCTAAAGCGTTGGCAGAGCAAGTCCTTGATGATGAATCTAAGATTATTCGCCTTGATATGTCAGAGTTTATGGAGCGCCACGCGGTGTCAAAGCTCATCGGCTCTCCCCCTGGTTATGTAGGTTATGGTGAAGGTGGCCAGCTAACTGAAAAAGTCAAGCACAACCCCTACTCGGTCATTCTTCTTGATGAGTTTGAAAAAGCTCATCCTGATGTTTACAACCTTCTGCTACAGGTTCTTGACGAAGGTTGGTTGACTGATGCGGAGGGTCAAAAAGTTAGCTTCAGAAACAGTATTATCATTGGTACGTCAAATATTGGTTCAGATATCTTGACTGACAAAAAAAGACCAGTTGGTTTAGGCGTACAGGATAGTCGGTATTCAAAAGATGAAGAGCAGGCTTTGATCATGAAAGAAGTACAGAAGTTCCTTAAGCCTGAATTTATTAATCGACTTGATGAAATTATCATTTTTAACAGACTTGCTTACGAACAACTGAAAGATATTCTTGAGATTCAGTTAAAAGACCTCATATCAAGAGTAGAATCAATGGGTTTTTCTTTAAGTATAGGAGATGGTGTTAAAAAATACCTGCTTGATTCGATCGATACTTACCACTACGGCGCTCGTCCTCTCAGACGAAAAATGGAAAGTATCGTCGAAAATAAAATTGCTTCTCTTTTAATTTCACCATCTGCGAGGTCTGGGGGTAGAATAGAAGTCAAACTTGTCGATAAGGACGTTGAAATAAAATGGGTGTCATGATTTTGACGCCTTTTAGGGGAGATGATGGGAAGATACTTCAGACTGATGACGATCCTTTTTTTCCATTCAGTCTTATGTACGAAAGTTTATGCAACAATCCCACCCTCTACCAAAAGCAAATCACGTCTTGTTGAGCTTCTTAAAAGTCTGCGCCAAGAAAGACAGCAAGAATGGCAGGTTAAAAAAAAGAAGCTCGAACACGATTATCAAATTTCTAAAAGGTCCAGAGAAAGAAAAATTGCCGCCTTCGCCCTTGCTGTTCACTACCTTGAAAGAAACCATCAGACCGCCTTATCTTATCTGAACACAACCAAATCGCTCACTGTTGAGCAAGATCCGCTGCTTTCACTTGTCGATTTTTATATTGCTAAGGCTTGGTTTGCAGGATCAAAATACGAACAAACCGTCAAAATGGTTGATAAGCTCATAAAAGAACAAGCTCTAAACAGAGCCTGGAACAGCGAGCTTTATGCTCTAATGATGGCAAGCTATTTTCATTTAAATCAATATGATGAGTTTCTTAAGCATTTTTCTTCCTTTAAAAAAAACTACTCGGTGAGTCAAAAAGAAGAAACGATCGTACGCTTTGCCGTAGAAATTTTTGAAAAGAAAAAGCGCTACCAAGACATGTTTGAAATGCTTGAGAATCTTGCCAAAAAATACCCCTCTACCGAAACTTCCCGTTGGGCATTTAGAAAACTCATCGATTATCATTGCCCACTTAATCCTGAAGGAAAAAGATACATCTTCGACTACAATCTATTATCAAGACTAAGTCGCAATACTTTATTGGATACTGGATTAAAAGAGTTTCTTATTTCCTACCGTGATCAAAAAATAAAAATAGACCAAAAGGTTACCGAGCTTTCTGACTTAGAGAAGATAAAGTATCTCATCGATGTAAGGTCTTATAAGGCTGCTGAACAACAAGCTGATCAGTTAAACAGAGACTACAAGTATTTAACGAGTCAAGATAAACAAATCCTTAGTTTTTTAATGGGTCGAATCTTCATAAAGCTAGGTCAATATGAAAAGGCTGTACGTTATTTTGCTCGATCCATTGAGGTTAATGCTGTTCCTTCATTAACCGGCGATTCAGGCGAGCTTTTAGCTGATTCTCTCAGATATGCTGGGCATTTTGATCTCGCTGCCTTTGAATACAAAAAACTTGCGCCTTTAGCATCAAGTCATCAGCTTTATCGCTGGTATCATTTTTGGAGTCTTTATAGAGACGGACAAACGCAGAGAGCCCTTGATCTTTTTAAACTGCGTAAATATGTTCCGGCTAGAGACCCAGAACTTCCTTTTGGCAATGATTATTGGCATGCTCGTCTCAAGCAAAAAGTAGGTGATGAAAAGAATGCAAATATTATCTTCCAAGGGGTATTAGAAGAATCCTCTGACAGTATTTACAGTAACTTCGTTGCGGCAAGGACTCCCAAACTTATCGACAATTGGCTGGATAAAAGAAAGCAAAAACAGGCCAAGGAAAATACGCAAAAGACAGGGTTTTTAAAGACAAGAGTGAGCTTAAAGGCAAAGGTCATCAATCCGTATTTGTCTCATATCGAGGATCTCTTATCAGTGGGTCTCTTTGACATCGCTCAAAATGAACTACAGGGAGCAGACTACAGAAGATTTAGAGATACTAAAAAAGGATCGGAGGTAGGTCTTCTTGCCCTTAAAGCTGGACATTATCAAGCTGGACGCCGGCTTCTTTTTCAATCAAGATCTTCCTTTTCTTCTATACCTACGAGTTTCTCTGGAATCTTAGACCATCAATTTAGTAACTCAAGCGATTGGAAAATTTACTATCCTTTCGCTTACAAAGATATTGTTTCAAAGGTTGCAAGAATTCTAAAAATAGACCCATATATTGTTCTAAGCATAATGCGAGCAGAAAGCCGCTATAAAAAAAATGCCGTCTCACCGGTAGGGGCAATCGGTCTCATGCAAATTATGCCCTATACCTCCGCCAA
>CAZBDM010000101.1:0-1670 GCA_964490675.1 uncultured Oligoflexales bacterium | reverse complement strand
CGGAGAATTTATTCTCTCCTGAAGTCAATATTGTCTACGGTGCTTGGTATCTAAAAACACTTTTAGACTACTATTCAGATAATCTCGTATTAGCAGTAGCTGCCTATAATGGTGGACCAAAAGCGGTTAAAAGGTGGTTGAATCGTTGCGGAAAGTGCTCTGTCGATGAGTTCGTTGAAACCATTACCTTTAAAGAGACGCGCTATTACGTCAAAAAGGTTCTAAGAAATTATTCCCGCTATCATAGAATCTATGAGAATAATCATGTCTTATTAACACTGCCAGAATTGCCGAGTAAACTTCCGGAAACAGAGATGTTTTAGTCAGTATTTTCTGCCTAATGATCACTTCATAACCGCTGTGATAATCTAATGATAAGGTATCAAAGTAAGTTAGCGGAGGAAGTTATGAGTGATCGCTGGATGTCTATTGTTGAATACTCCCGCGCTTTCAACATCTCAGACATGACAGTCAGAAGAAGAATTAAGACAGGTCGTTTGCATGCTGTTTTGAAGGATGGCAAGTACTTTATTCCTGTTGCTGGTAACGAAGAGAATTCTTGCCTTCAGCAAATGACACCCCAACAAAACGCTACCAAACAGGCTCCAGCTGATTGGAATATGATGAAGGGGCACCCCCAGCCGCAAGCGACTTTTCAGGCGCAGACCCCGCAGTCTCAAATGCAGTCGATACCAAGCCAGGTTCTAGAAAACGATATGAGTTTCTCACTTGAGCCATCTGGTAAACAAACAGTGAATCAGGTCTCTCGACAACATATCCCTAATACTCTTGAAAATATTTACACAAATGCCGAAAAAGCTTCTGTAAGTGGAGTGGCTCTTCTCGACCTTTGTGATAAGACCATTGGTGAATTAAGGGCTGCTGAGAAAAGACTTGAGAGTCAGTACAAGGACAAGTTCGCAAGGCTCGAAGGACAACTAAAAAGCAAGGAAGATGAGATCAAAAGTCTTTATCAACAAGTGGAAGACCTTCAGCTTCTTGTCAACATGATCGATAAAAACGGCAACTAAAACCAAAGAAGACTACTGTCACCGTAGCTAAAAAGCCGGTATCTTTTCTCGACAGCCTGCTTGTATAGGGCTTTGGTGTTCTCATAGCCAATAAGAGCGCTGATAAGCATGATGAGAGTTGAGCCTGGTTGGTGGAAGTTAGTTATGATTGCATCACAGTATGACGCTTTATAGCGATCCTTTTTTGATTTGGGATAGATAAAAATACCTGTCGACAAGAAGCGGTCAAGATAATCGTCTTCACTGGCTGAGTTTTCTTCGACAATTCTTTTAAAGCCTTCAAGACACCTAAAGCTCGTAGTTCCTACACAAATGATCTTTTTGCCTTGCTGTCGGCCCGATTTAATCAGCTCAAAGGAGCTTTTTGGCACGATAAATCTCTCTCGATGCATTGCATGTTGAGAAACGTCGGAGCTTTTCACTGGAAGGAACGTACCTGCCCCCACGTGTAGAGTAATGGGGGCGAAACGTATGCCCTTGTCCTTTAAATCAGTCATTACCTTATTGTCAAAGTGTAAGCCGGCCGTCGGTGCAGCAACAGAGCCCTTTGTTTGCGAATATACGGTTTGGTAACGGGTTTTATCTTGCGACTTGGCTGCAGGCTTTGGCTCGGCCCTTTCGATATAGGGAGGAAGTGGA
>CAZBDM010000100.1:6392-11058 GCA_964490675.1 uncultured Oligoflexales bacterium | reverse complement strand
TATCGGCTTGTGAGGACGGCGATTTAAAAAAAACATAATGGTGATATTGGCTTACAGTTAAATATTGACGTAAAGTTGAACGATTTTGGTGGCAAAGGCAGCTGGCTGTTTTTTGACAAAGTTGAAATTCCTAGCGCTTTGTCATTTCTGATTTAGATCGATAAGCAGCGACAGTGATATTTGTATTTTTGATCGATTTTTTTTGGGATGAATTATAAAAAGGTGTCGCTTCCAGTATTGATATCAGTGGTTTTTTCCAGTCGTTGCGTGCCCGAAAATCATCGTCATGAATATCGAAGTCGATATAGATAAACTGAGCGACTCTTTGGCTTTCGAGGAGACTTGGCCAGTTATGAAGAGATCTTTTGACGCCAATGCGTGTAAGGGTAGTAGGGATTTGTTTAATGTTCACTTTGTGTTTGTCGAGACGGCAATGCCATTTAACAAGTGATGGACTGAATTCATAATGATAATTGATCACGACATTATTTCTTGCTTGTTGGCTGATTTGGCAGACTTCGTCAGCAATTATTTCGGTCTTCATTGGCGAAAGTGCTTGTTCTAAACGTTTTTCATAAGGGGTCTTAAATGGAAAGACCAACATAGCGATTGCTAACGCTAACCCTAATACCGGATGAAGCCACCTTTTGTAATTTGATAAAAACCCAACGAGACCTTGGCCTGCCGCCATCACCAACATGATTGCATAGGGGAAAATATAACGCTGATCGTGATTAGGATGCGATACGCAGGCAAATATCCCTAGACCCATAACTAAATAAAACAGCTTTTGACTTTTGCTAAAGTTACGTAGGTACAAAAGAGAAAGAAAAGCGAGTCCAAGTAGGACAATTGCTAGACCTTCGTCAGGTGAATAGTGCCCCATAAAGGTCCTCGGATAAAAGAGTAGCTTTTCAGAGAGGGCTTGGTTTTGGGTGGTCGACTCGTTGATAATAAATGAAACAAAAGTTCGAAAGTTAAGTGGATTTAAAAACCATATCAAAACTGGCAAACAGACATAGAGGATGAATAGTTTGTAGATTTCTGGCAGTTTTAAAAACCAATGAGAGAGCTTTTTAATGTCTTGTCGGCTGAAAATTACTGTCTTTAAGAGAACCAGGAGTGCTAGTGCGTACAGGGCATTACCATTAAACTTCAAGTTGATGGTTTGTCCAAAAGCCTGAAATTCCCAGCCACCTGTTAGCAAAGCTAAAAATGTAACAAAGAGATAAAGAGTGACGAACAGGGGAAATCCTCGGAGCCACTTTTGACTTTTTATATAAGCTTGTGCTGCCTTTAGTATTGTACGAGAGTCTTTTCGATTTGTTGAAAAATGAAAGAGAAAAAGTGCAGCGATCCACAGAATCCAATAATTATACTTACAGAAGAACAAGAGAGTCGTCGCAGCAAAGGAAAGCTTTAAGGCTGAGCGATCAGATGAGTGATTGAGATACTTCATAAAAAAGCCAAGGCTTAAAAGCAAAAATAGAGTTGAGGGCACTTCAAGCATAATTAAATTAGAATAATGTAAAAATTCACCACTGCTAGCGATGACTGCGATAGTCATCAGTCCGATTAAGGAACCGGATAATTGATTGAAATGTCGGCTCGCCCAAAAAACCGTAATCAAACAGAGGATCGCTAAAACTCTCATGTTCCAACGGCCCACTTCATAATCGAACCCGAACAGGGCATATGCAGGAATCTGGATGACAGGAAAGCCTGGCGGCCAGTAACTCATATAGTAGAGTTCTTTGAAAAACTGCAGAGGATTGATTTTAATAATAGCGTCAGTGAGTAGTACTCCATCGACACCATGAGTGGCTTCGTCCCAGGTCGGAAGCATCGATAAAAGATGATTGCTTGAGTTAAGTTTGATAATAAAAACAATAATGAGAATGACAAGGGAAATGAAAGACAGACTTTCAAGGGTAAGGAACTTTCGATTCATCGATGGGAACAGCCTCGTAGTGGATCAACATGAACTTAACTTCTATCATAAACAGAAACTTCATATCTACACACTACGAGGTATCTTAATGAGATTATTGCTGCTTTTGTAAAATGACGTTGGCGAATGGGAATGCCAAAGCGAGCGCTAAAACGAACCAGATTGCTGACTTTCCTTCAGCTGCGCTCAAAGTTCCACAGCCACCTGATGATTTAGCTGCCTTGGTGGTCTTTTTGCTGCTCGAAGAAGCATTTTCTCTTGATGCGTCGGCAGTACCAGCAGCTGCCACGGCGGCTCCTTTCATAGACTCATCAGAAGCAAGAGCAGTCGCAACCTTGTCTGTTTCGCCATCAAGAAAGCCAATGAGATAGCTTGCCATCGTTGCTGCGTTATCTTTTCTTGTTTCTCCGGAGTATTTAACAGTGAGTCCGCCCCAGTTGACTCCGATGATTTTAGTGGATTCTTTATCGATAAGGGCCGAGCCAGATGAGCCTTCTTCCAAATCGCAGGTGTGTCTCACACTAAGCTGTACGACATCGGCAAGTTTCCACTCTTGTTTGGGAAATCGTCCCAATGTTTTACAGTCGACATTTGTTATGGAAGCAGCGGGTAGACTGAACTCTCGATTTGCCAACTGAACAAAGTGTCCTTTGATGTTTGGGTGGTGAACGATGAGAGCTTCTCTATCATTTGGAACAATGTCTTCGGTCCAAATTTCAAGAGGCTCGACACCTTCAGGTAGTTCGTCGTCGAGAACGAAAACACCGAGATCACCGGTAGGATCCGTTTTGAGAGTCCCAGCTGTACAGCCTATTTCGTGGGTTTTGTAGCCATTAGCGCCGTTAAAGCCAAAGTATGCTTTGGTCTTGGTGCAGGCTTCAGCGATTAAAAGCTCGGATACCTGACCATCTTTTTTATCGGCAAAACAGTGATGGTTAGTAACAATTCGAGCGTTTTCTCCGTTTCTTTCTGGCACGATGGCTGTCCCTGAGCAAAATTTAATATCCCCTGAATCTCTGAAAGTCGCGATGATAACTGCAGCTTTAAGTACTTTTTCGGGAACATTTTCGATTTGTTTGTCGCTAGAAATCTTAACGATATCATTGCTGCCAAGAATGTAAGCGGTACGTGACATTTCGAATTGAGCTGGTGGTTTACAATGATAGAAACTAATCACGGAGCTGGCTAGAATGAGCATCTGGCGAATATTCATGTTTCGAGTTACCCCTAATAATCAATTACTTTAGACGCGCGAAAATCTATGAGCGTATCGGAGGGCCTTAATAAATGATTAGAATTATCTCGAAAACAAATTGAATTTCCCTTTATTGTCAGCTTGCTAGAGAGGTCGCTCGCCCCGACCTAGCTTTGGCCAAATCTTTCGATGGTGTAACAAAGCTGGAGTGATCTCAGCTTTTTGAGGAACCGGGGGATGGCCCTGGCTCCTTTCGTTTAGTCTGGAATGTTCGCTATTGTCAGGCCTTGCTCAATCAACTTATTGATTTGTTCTGGATATCTGCTTTTGTCTTGAAGGCGAGCGACAAGAGACTTTGCCCAGGAGCTTTGCTGCACATCCTCAGACAGTTTTTGTTTTGTTATTTCAACAAGTTCCATGGCTAGGAGCCATTCGTTTGGGAGATTTTCAAGCATATCTTCTGCAGTCGCAGCCACGCGCGCTTCAAGTTCGTCTTTGGAGAGACTATCGTCCTCTCGCCAATTTCTCACCGACTGGTAAATATCAAAGAGCTCAAGTTCTTCGTCGCTGTAAGGGGTTTGCCTGAAGGGGGAAGTCGAAGCTTGACCGATGTAGTGGGGGCCGTAAGCGTCAATATCGGCTGGTCCCCCATAAACAGATGGTACACTTGTACCTACAGCCATATCGAATTCACCCCAGCTTGGTTCGAATAAGATTTCGTTGTTTAGTTTAACGGTACAGTCCTGCCAAGTAATGATGTTAAGAAGGTTCTCATTAAACAGGAAGTCTTTGACTTTACCCTTAACTTCAATCCCTGAAACAAATGTAAGTTGTGCTTCTTTGTCTTTTTCGATGCCAAGTTCTTTTAGTTTACTTACGCCAAATTTTTTTGGGTTCGTTGCTGGCTCAGCTTGCCAAAAGCCGATAGGAGTCGAAAAGCCATGAGGGTGGCGTCTACGACCGTGTCCAGGGAGCTCTTTTTCTTGACGCGAGAGTTGCACTGGTTCGCTCCACTTCATGAAGCTCAGTTGACCTTGCTTATCAAGTTTATAGCTATCAAGAATGCCGCTTATGGCGATTCCCGAATCTAATACACTTGTCGTTAATGCTTTTGCTTTGATGGCTTTTTCGAGGCTTTCAACACCCCCTCGATTGTATGCCATGAGGGATTGTAGCTCTTCCAAAACCTCATTAAGTTCTTCAAAGTGATCGACGACAAAAAGCTGAGGTTGTGGTTTTGTAATGTCAAAGGACTGGTTGATACAGTCGACTGAGAAGGGCACTTTTTTAACAGACTTTGCCAAGCAGTTTTGGCTTTCACCAACCGATGATAGTAGCCCAGCGCCGAAGATCCGAAGATCTTCTTTGTACTTCACCAGTCCGTATTCTACCGTCCACCAAGCCATGCGAGAGACTTGAGCGGCTTCCGACATCCAGCCGACCGCCTCAGTAGCTGCGGTAAGCCTATCTTCTGCTTCTTTTATATCCGATACATGATCAACATCAATAATTTTTGAGAA
>CAZBDM010000100.1:0-6382 GCA_964490675.1 uncultured Oligoflexales bacterium | reverse complement strand
TCTTTTATATCCTTTTCTGTTGAGTCAGGATTTTCTTTTACGTCAGACAAAATACGAATCGCTTCGTATAGGTCGACATCTTCTTTTGAGTAGATCGCTTTTTGAGCCAGGTGAGCATAGCGAGTGAGATAATCTGCATAGTCTGGGTCAGCAATAATAGGTGCGTGGCCAGCAGCTTCGTGAACGATATCAGGTGCAGGCGTGTAAGCAATGTGTTCGACAGTTCTCATATCGGCTGCTATGGCAAGAACCTTGCGTGCTTGAAACTCTAAAAAAGCAGCCGGTGGAATAAATCCACTGACACATACGGCGCCCCAGCCAAACTCGTTGAGCGCTGCATTCATGTCTGATATCTTTGGAATCCTCGTAATCGGGACACCTGTTTTCTTCAGGCCGTCAAGGTAAATAGGGTGAGCGTGATCTTTAAAATACTGACGAGATTGTCGCATGATATGACGCCAACAGGCTTGGTCGCGGGCTGTGTAATGATCATAGTCCTGTTCGACGATGTAGATTTTTAGGTGCTCAGGTAGTCGATTAATTGTGTTTTGCATGCTCGCTGGTCCCCCTGATGGTCTTTTTTGCCGTTTTGCCGTCTTCACTGTCCTAGGTGAGTAACAATAAATTAGGGAAAATTTGCAAAAACCTCTAGCTTTTTTATCAGGGTGTTGGCGAAAAACCTCTTTGTCCAGCTGGAGGGGGACGTCAATGACATCTGAGCTGATTTTCATGACTTTAAGATCTTTTCCGCTAGCAGGGAAGGTTTGTTGGGATGAAGCTCCTGAGGACATCAATCGAACGATTGTAATCCTCAGACTCAAGCAGAGGCGAAAATAAAAAACCCTGATAAACAGCGGTTATGATTCGTGCGTCTTGATCGCTCAATCTCCCGTATTTAATTTTAAGCCTGTCAAGAAAACGCCTTTCAAGAGTGCGTAACTCTTCGCCAATACAAGAGTTTTCTGACCTTCGATCGAGGTAAAAGCTTGCTAGATTGGGAAGTTGTTGACTTATTTGGCGTGCCCGTTTCAGTCCTGCTGATTGCTGGCGCTCTTCGGCTTTAAGATCTCGCCAATCTTCAATTTTTGTGATGACCTCTCCTACAAGACGCACTGCTTCTCTTAAAATGTCTGCTTTTTCTTTACCAAAATAATAGTAAATCAGTGGTCTTTTGATGCCGCTTTTTCTAGCTAGATCTGACATCGTCCACTTTAAATGGCCTTTTCGGTAATCAAGGTCGATTGCTGAATGAAGTACTTTAAAAAAGATCGTCTCTTTATTCATGCCACACTCCTTTGGATCGTCGGCAGAATAAAGAGACGCGAGACTATACGAAAGGTATGCGTTACTGAACCGGAGACTCAGCTTACTTAATGGCTTTGATTTTGAAAGTTTTAAGATGTGCGTGAGCATCGATGCCATTTGCATCTTGAAGCTCAAGACCAACTTCAAAACCTGCGCCGTTGTTGCTGCTTAGGCTGAACGCTGCATCAACATCAAACCCACCACGAATGAGGTTTAGTCCTGCAGAGGGACCGATTTTGAAAGACTCAGAGAAAGCTTCTGGATTTCTTAAGTAGCCTACGCCAAGACCAACAACTTTAACGGTACTGACTTCAGCATAACCAAGACCAAGACCGACACCTCTGACGCTCAGCTTGACCGGAACTTCTTTGACTCTGTCGCTATTGATCGCGGTACAAGAAAGTACACCTTCGCCATCAAGTTTTTGAATGCCTAGAATCACGCCGACTCTCTTTCCAGAAAGTTCACCTTCTAAATCACATCCCCAAAGTGGTCCTGATGCTGCATGGGCATTCGAAGATAAAAATGCGATTGCTAGTGCTGTTAATAGTTTTTTCATGTCTCACTCCCCTAAAAAATTGGTTAAAACAGTCATTTGTTCTGGAAGTGTTTCTAAGAGATCCTTAAGAAACCTGCAATCAATTGGCTTGACAGAATTGTTGAGAAACTGTCAAAGCGCGTCAAGCTGGCTGTTTTCGGAAGTTGATTTCGTCTCTGCGTTGGCCATGCGATATCACTGGCACAAGAAGGATCATACTAGATACGATCATAAGGAGAGAAATTGAAACCATGATTTGATAAGGGTTTTCTGAGCTTGGTGACAATTGGCTTAAGACATAATAACCGAGCATTGGACCTAAAAATCCTCTTACGCCCGTCATAGCAACGTGAACTGACATATAATCTGAACTTCTTTCTTTAGGTGCGAGTCTTGTCACCCACAGAGCCCAAGCGAGTCGTCCACCAGCAAAGCCGATTCCATGCAAAAAGGTGCCGAAGCCAAGCAGAAAGATAGAATCAGCGAAAAAGAATGTCGCTACACCCGCACCTAAAAAACCATTGAGGATGATTCGCATGACAATGAAGTTCATGCGGTCGAAGAAATAAGACCACATCGGAATAAAAACGAGTCTCGTAATCTCTGGAATGATACCGATAATTATTGTGATGAGTCCTGGTCGTAAATTCCAGAACTCGTGCAGATAGGTGACGCGAATAGGGTAAATCCATAGATTTGCAAATCCAAACATAAACCACACCGCTAAAAGATAGCCAAACAGTCTGTCTTTATAGACCCAGGAAAGGGCGCGAAAAGGGTTTTTGGTTACTATATGGGTTTCTTCAGTGGGCAGTTGATAGGCTGTCCAAGCTGCCGCAAATGAGGACAGTGCTAAAAGAACGACAATGACTTTGTAGAATTCGATGTAGTGGTCAAGCCAAAGGCCGGCAAAGTAATAGAATGCGACGGTTGAAAGTTGGTAAAAGACAAGGCCGAGACCAGCGAACTTACCTCGTTTACTGACAGGATAATTGCTATGGTAAATGGCAGTGAGTATCGGTATGCGCAGTGGCAGGCAGAAAAAAGCCACCATTGTGAAGAGCGAAAAACTATAGACCTCGGGGGCGAACGCAGCCGCAATGAGACAAACTCCAGATGAGATGGCAGGCAAGGCAACCATGAGATTGACCGAGAGTTTTACTGTCCTTGCGAGACTTGCATAAAAAAACGAACCGATCATTCCTGCAAAACTGCTACCAAAGATCAGTCCTTCGAAGTATTTTCGGCCCTCGGATTCTTTGAGGAAAATTTCCATAAGGATTAATATGCAGATACTTTGTACACCCGCTTGCAGTGGTCCCTCGAAAAGACTGCGGGAAAGATCCATTTTCAGCGTTTTTTTGATTGCCTGATGGTTCATGCTGGCCTTAGTCTGCCCTAATAATCGAAAAAAGCAAGGGCTCCATCAAGCCTTTGTGGTCAAAAAAAAGTCAGAGTTGTTATTGTGCGGTATCGTCACCAAAAGGGTTAAAAAATGAAGTTTATTGTCCCGCCAACCTCTCAACCGGTCCTTTCTCTCGTCGGCAGTGACAAAGTTTTTTCTGTGCATCGGGTTTTCTGCATCGGACAAAATTATTATGCTCATGCTTTAGAAATGGGCAGTGATCCGAAGGACAAAAGACCGTTCTTTTACTTCGCTAAACCTATCACTGCGCTCGCGGTCAACCCCAAAACGATCGCTTTTCCTGCGGACACAGAAAATCTTCATCATGAGGTAGAGCTCGTCGTCGCTCTCGGTAAAGGCGGTCGAAACCTTGACGAGCAGCAAGCTGAAGAGTGCATTGTCGGATACGCTACAGGTGTTGACTTAACCAAGCGCGACCTGCAAACTATGGCAAAGGAAAAGGGGCGTCCTTGGGAATCAGCTAAGGGATTTGATGATTCTGCTCCGATCTCTTCTCTCGTCCTCAAGTCAGATGTAGGAAGTCTTGCGTCGGGAGAAATCAGCCTCAAGGTCAACGGCGAGCAAAGGCAAAAAGGTGATCTTAAAAACATGATTCTGTCGCCTGTCCGAATCATCTCTTTTCTCTCTCAATCAATGGAGCTTTATCCTGGAGATTTGATCTATACAGGAACCCCAGAAGGCGTCTCACCACTCAGACCGAAGGATCAGGTGAGCTGTCAGATCGCTAAACTTCCTGCTTTTACCTTTACTATGGGCTCATGAATGCTTTTTGAACTTGTTGTTGTTATTGTTTGTGTTTTGCTGAATGGGGCGCTATCTGGCTTTGAAATGGCGATTGTCTCGGTTAGCCAAGAAAGACTTTTAACGTTGGCCGAAGGGGGCGATCGCTTTGCCCAGAAAACCCTTGATATGCGACAAAACTTGGAAAAGACCCTGTCTACGATTCAGGTGGGGATCACCATTGTCGCAATCGTGAGTGGAACTGTGGCGGGATCGTTAGGTGGTGAGTTTCTCGCGCCGATTTTGGTCAAAATCTTCCCGTCTGATCCTGATCTGGTGAAGGTGATTGCAACTGGAGTTGCTGTTGTTGCCATTACTTATTTTACCGTCGTCTTTGGTGAGTTGGTTCCCAAAACGGTAGCCGTGAAGTTTCCCAATGCGATCATTAATTTCGAAAGGGTTTTCATCCTGGCGATCGCTAAGATTTTTGGTCCCTTCATATTTGTTCTCGAACACTCGACAAAGTTGATTGTCAAAGCTCTTGATCAGATACCTTTTATTGCTAGTGCCAAGACAAAGAGGCATAAAATCGCTATTGCTGGCGATGAAAAGCTTTCGCTCCTCCACCGTAAGTATATTTACAATTTAACCAATATTTCCAAAGCCAGCCTGGAGTCGATTATGCTGCCTTGGAATAAGGTAACAAAAGTCTCCTTTGATCTCGAAGATCACTCAGTGAAAAAGCTTCTCATTCAATGCGGCCATACTCGCGTGCCAGTGGTTAAGGGTGATCAGGTCCTTGGGTTGGTCAATGCAAAAGAGTTATTCGCTGCCATGGAAAATAAAAACACGAAATGGCGAGATGTTATTCGTCCGATGATTAAAGTGACTTGTGATGAGCCGGTCTTATCGGTTCTGCGACTGATGCAGCAAAAACATCATCACATGAGTCTTGTCCAGTCGGAAGATGGGCAAACCCTTGGGGTTGTTACCATCGAAGACGTTCTCGAGGAGGTTGTTGGAGAGATTTATGACGAGGATGATCTTATAGGAAGGAAGGCTCGGGCTGATTAAAAGATGAGCGGCTTAGCTCTTTCTTAGGATAGAGCTGTTAAGGAAAAAGGCAATCGCAGGGCCTGTTTTCAGGCATTTCATTTTAATGTCTTATATTTTAATAGAAATCCAGCTTTACATAATGGCATCATATTCGTAACTGTTTTATTCGTTTGGGTGGTCTTGTCGTTGGTTACTGCAGAACTTACTGATTGTCGCTTTCATCAGAGCACGCTTCCATTGCCATGGAAGTCTGTCCTAGAAGACATTAACCAGTTTTATCAAACGGTGGTCAACCATCAGAGTTATTCGTCCCATAGCATGACCCCTGATATGAAGATGCAGCTAAAAGAGCTTCATCATAAGATCCTGCTGGGTAGTGAGCAACTTGTGGAAGGCGCTGTTATCGAAGATGTTGACGAGCAAGAGTTAGAGTTTCTCCTCGCCAAATCTTTGCTCATTTTGCAAAAACTTGAAAAGAATGTTGGTATGCATGTTGAGGTCTTTGATTCTTATGGATCTAAAGCTCTCGATCTCTATCAACCTGGGATCAGCTCAAAAGAAGTCTTTTCGACAAGGGTCGATGATTACCTTCAGAATAAATTACGACTTGAAGAGAAAGCCTTAAAAGCTCTCAATGACCAAGTAGAGCGTTTTACCGCAAAGATTGCTGCAAAGACCAAGCTACTTGCTGCTTTGAAAAAAATCTTTAAACTTTCGCCCAAGCAAAGTGACCTGTCTCAAAATGTGTTTCGCTTTTTCGATGCCTTTTACCCAGGATCGGGTTTCAGGGTGGGCGATGTAGAAGTGATTGTGACAGGAGTTTCGATTTTCTTTTGCCTGAAGTTTGATCCCAAGACAAATGAGCCGACATGTGATTGGATTTCAGAGGCTAGTGCAGATGAGAAGAACAGCTGCCTTGAGTTTCTCAAACGCCTGGCGCAATTCAAACAAGACTACTTTGCTCATTTTCCGGTGTTCGGTTTCTTTAAGGGGCGTAACCTCGATCAATCTTTACTTGAGGCTCTTGCGCAGGCAAGCGGCATGACCACCGACAAAATTGCTCGAGAACTGACTACTTCGGTCACTATTCTACCTTACAAAGAAGTTGACAAATATCTTGTTCATGATGTCTGGGGGCATGGTGCCCAGTCAGGTATGCTTTCCTTTAATGAGATGTATCAAGAAATTGCTTATTTTGACGAACCGCTTCATCTTCAAGAAAAAGCAAAACTTAGTGACGGAACAGAGCTTGCCCTTAAAGATGTTTTTACGATCGTAGGAGGAAAAGTCGAGTTTAACGGTGAGGCCTTTAGGGACTTTGTCGACGCTGAAATTTC
>CAZBDM010000099.1:0-11152 GCA_964490675.1 uncultured Oligoflexales bacterium | reverse complement strand
CGATAAACTGAGGTAGTTTATGGACATTTTAAGCCTTGTCAAAATGTGGTGGCAAGCACAGCTTGTCATGACCACAGTTGCTCTTACTATGTCTCTTGTCGGTGACTTGCGCGTGGAAAAATGGTTACCCGTGTCAAAGCGTCACCTTCTTAAGATGCATTATGCGATGATTGCTGTTTCGCTGTTTGGGATTTTCTATAGTCCTAATGTAGATCGCCCCCTTTTGAGGCCGGCAGCCCAGATATGGTCTGCACCGACTTTTAAATCGCACAAAACAGTGGGACCAGAACGAGCGCAAAAGAGCGACTTTGTTATCTCTACACCTTTAGGGCAAGCGAAGTCGTTTAATCGATACTGGTTGGCTGTTCCTCTGCTGATCAATCTACTCCTCAGTTTGTCGATATTTTTGAGGGTCGTCTGGTCACAGTACAAAATTATCAAACTGATACACAGATCATTTATTTTACACTCGTTTCATAAGGTGAAAATTCTGTTCTCTAATGAGATCGATATTCCCTTTGCTCTGCGACTGATGAGCCGTTATGTTGTCATTCCTAACCAATTACTTAATCGGCACGATAACATGATGATTGCTATCAAGCATGAGCTACAGCATCATCGCCAGTTAGATACCGTCTTTAACTATCTTCTTGTTTTACTTAGAGCACTTTTTGTTTTGAATCCTTTTGTTCATCTTTGGTTAAAAAGGATTTATGAGACCCAGGAATTAGCCTGTGATGAGGCTTTAATCGGCCGTAACAAAGTTCCTCCTCAGGCTATGGGGCATTGTCTTCTCGATCTCGTGGAGACAGCCCTCCATAGGAGAAGTCATCAACTTGGGTTTAGTTCGATGGCTCTAGGACAATCAGGTCAGTTTTTAAGAAGGAGGATTTGTTTTATGTTAACTCTTAACCAACGAAGTCGTTTTAGAGGACTTATTAGTGCAGTGGTGTTTACCGTGACAGTTTCATTGTGTAGTGGGCTTATCTTTATTGCACAAGCTTCGGTCAGTGATTACCGGATTGATCTTGAAGAGGCGAGACTTATGGCAAGCCGCGTTGAAAGTGATTTCCCTATTATCATAAACGACCGTGTCCTTAAGCAGCTTAATCGTTATCTTGCCACTGAAGACGGGCGAAAGTTTATGCGTGAGGGGCTTGCACGGATGAAAAATTATGAAGAACTCTTAAGTTTAACAACCAAGAAGTACAATGCGCCCCCTGAACTGCGGGCAATTGGACTGATCGAGTCTGGCTTTCAAAATCTACCAGCATCTCAAAACCCTTATCAAGCCGCCGGTATCTGGCAGTTTATTCCGACTACAGCACGGGCTTACAATTTAAGAGTGGATGAGACGGTTGATGAAAGACTTGATATCGATAAGGAAACCGATGCAGCCTTTAGGTATTTGACCTCTCTTTACCTTCGCTTTCAAGATTGGAATCTTGCCAGTCTCTCTTACAACGTCGGAGAGAACAGAGTACAAAGAGGAATTTACAATACGGGCAGCAGAGACCCTTGGACCCTCATCAAGCACGGTTATGGGGGGCAGTCCGAGTACCTTGCTAAGCTTATCGCCGCGATACTTATTATGGAAAATCCAGAAAGTTTGCAATAGAGGTGAGGCTGGGCTATTTTAGCCCAGCTTTTTTCACATGAGGTCTTATGCAAACGAAATACATTCTAATGGATATTGAAGGTACCGTTTCTGATATTAACTTTGTAAAAAACGTGATGTTTCCCTATTCACGCACGCATCTAGTTTCATATGTGGCAAGTCATTCCCATAATGAGATGGTGAAAAGCTGCCTCGATGAGGTTAAAAGGACAGTGAAAGAAGAGACGTCCCGTGTGATTGATGATCATAAGGCTGTCGAACAACTGATCAACTGGATTGATCAAGATAGAAAGCATCCAGCGCTTAAAAAAATCCAGGGAATGATATGGAAAGATGGCTTCGAATCAAAAGCATTTTCTGCCCCTCTTTATAACGATGTTCTCCCGGCCTGGAAAAGATGGAAAGAATCAGGCTTACTCCTTGGGATTTACTCTTCCGGCTCTGTTCAGGCGCAAAAGCTTTTTTTCGGTCACACGACTGAGGGAGATGTACTGCATTATCTTAGCGATTTCTTTGATCTGAGCACGGGTGGTAAAAAAGATGTGCGGTCTTACGAAAAAATTGCCGCTGCAGTTAGTAGACCAGCAAGTGAAATTCTTTTTCTCTCTGATATCCCAGAGGAGCTCTTAGCCGCACGCCAAGCTGGCTTTAAAATACACCATATTGTAAGGCAGGGCACCGAAAGGCATAAGGATTTTGAGGGGTGTTCGGATTTTGATTTCGCCATCGAATGAATCTATGTTAGGGTCCTTGAGTTTTTGAGGAATGCTATTTTTTGAGAAAACCATTGGAAACCATGGTAACGAGACTTCCTTTGAGCAGGCTTCTACTCACCGTTCTAGTCATGAGCTTTTTATGTTTGCTTCCCAGACAAGTCGTCAAAGCTGGAGGTGTGCGTTGCCTTATGGTTTTGATGGATGATCAAATAGCTTCAATGGAAGATCACCTTGTTATCGTTACGCGAAAACCTCATTCTGGTTCAGGATTTGGAGAGGGGCTGGCGGCAGCCGCAGTCGAACTTGGGTTATCAGTGGAACAAGCGAAGCTAAGGGAAGACGAGCAGCAGCAATTTGAAGTTGACCAGGCAAGTCTAGACACGCAATTTAACCGACCGAGAATCATTCAGGGGATAAGCTTTGACAACGAAGGTTGGATTTTTAAAGATGCCCTTAGCCGTGAAAGAGGAGTTGTTGGTTACTACATCTTTTCTGATCTTCGGTTTATTGATATTGCCGATCTCGCCGGTAACGATCTATCCTTTCGGTTCTTTGATAACCCCTCAAGGCAAACGATGCGCGTCTCTTCTGCAGATGAGAGAGGTTTTTACCATGGCTCAGAGTTTTTCGCTTGGAGCCGTATTGAATTGGAGACTTTAGAAGTCGCACCGTAATTTCGATAAAAAAGAAGGGATTGCTTTTTCGCTAGCGTTTTCTGCTGTCATCATTCGATGTTCGTTTTATACGGCTTACGCCCCTTATATTGCCCTTGTTTGCATATCGTACGCTAGGTTTGAAATGGACGTTTGATCACTCGTCAAGGCTAAGAATGGCCATGAAGGCTTTTTGAGGAATTTCAACATTCCCTACTTGCTTCATGCGCTTTTTACCAGCTTTCTGCTTTTCAAGAAGCTTTCTCTTACGGCTGATATCACCACCATAGCATTTTGCTGTCACGTCTTTTCGCAAGGCAGATAATGTTTCCCGTGCGATCACTTTGCTACCAATAGAGGCCTGAATGGCAATCTGAAACATATGACGCGACAGTGATTCTTTAAGTTTTTTACACAATGCTCTGCCGCGGTGGGCGGCGTAAGATCGATGGACGATACAAGCGAGCGCATCGACACCGATACTATTGACAAGAATTTCAAGTTTAACAAGATCGCCTTGGCGATAATCGATGATTTCGTAGTCCATGGAAGCATAGCCTCGCGACATACTCTTTAGACGGTCGTGAAAGTCATAGATCATTTCATTCATTGGGATTTCGTAAGTAATACGCACCCGTTTTGATGTCGTGTAGTCCAACGCCTGCTGAATACCGCGACGCTCTTGAAGGAGTTTGAGGATAGGGCCAATAAAGTCTTCAGGAGTATGGATCGTCATCTTCACGTAAGGTTCTTCGATGCGTTCTATTTTTGTCGGATCGGGAAGTCTGGCTGGGTTTTCCACTTCGGTCATTTCTCCGTCTACTTTATAGACGTGATAAACAACTGTCGGAGCTGTAAAAATTAGATCAAGGTTGTACTCACGTTCAAGTCTCTCCTGAATGATATCCATATGTAGAAGACCGAGAAAGCCGACTCTGAATCCAAAGCCTAGTGCGTTGGAACTCTCAACTTCAGCGGTCAAACTAGCGTCATTAAGTTGAAGTTTTTCGAGAGAATCTTTGAGGGCTTGGTAATCACTCGCATCGATTGGAAAGATGCCTCCGAAGACCATCTGTTTAGCTTCTTGAAATCCGGCTAAGGGCTTTTCAGCAGGTTGTGACGCAAGCGTGATGGTATCGCCAACACGGGTGTCCTTCACGTCTTTAATCGAGCCTGCGAGAAACCCGACCTCGCCACAAGAAAGCTCGTTCACCTTGAAGGGTTTAGGGGTGAGCTTTCCTACCTGGGTGACTTCAAAGCTTCTGCCTGTCGACATCATTTGCATGCGTTCTCTGTTTTTGATCGAGCCAGAGACGATCCTGCACAATGAGACTGCGCCGAGATAACTATCAAACCAGCTATCAAAAATGAGAGCCTGAAGAGGTTTGTCGCGGTTGTCTTTTGGTGGCGGGATGCGCTTGACGATGGCTTCGAGTATCTCTTTAATACCGATGCCTGTTTTGGCACTGGCATGAAGTGCGTCGCTAGCATCGATTGCCAACTCTTCTTCTATTTCGGCTGCAACTCTTTCTGGTTCAGCGCTTGGTAAATCGATCTTATTGATAACCGGAACTAAAGCGAGATCGGACTTCATGGCGAGGTTTACGTTGGCCACCGTCTGTGCTTCGACCCCTTGAGCCGAGTCGACGATGACGAGAGCACCTTCACAAGCAGCAAGACTTCGGGACACTTCGTAACTAAAATCGACGTGACCTGGGGTGTCGATGAGGTTGAATTGGTAGATGTTGCCATCGTCTGCTTTGTAATTCATCGTCGCTGTTTGAGCTTTGATGGTGATGCCTCTTTCCCTCTCAAGATCCATACTATCGAGGACCTGAGCCTTCATCTCCCGCGAAGTCAAAGAGCCGGTTTCTTCTATAAGGCGGTCGGCAAGGGTCGATTTACCGTGGTCAATATGGGCAATAATACAAAAGTTTCTAATGAATTTAGGGTCTTGCATACAAACTTTTCTTCTTTTTATAAAATCCCATCTCTTTACCAATTCACAGTGGCTTCCGATGGTGTTTATGAAGGGTTAATTGACGTTTCCCATCAAAGAGTGTTCAACTGGAAGATGAGGACCGCGCCTATGAATCGTATTGCGAAAAAAACAGCTGTTTTTTCAGCGTTAATCACCGGACTTTTGACGGCTGGCTGTTCGTTAGACGAAAAGCCAAAAGCAAAAGAGGCCATTGATCCAAATCAACCGACCCACTATACCATTTCTGTTGGGCCAACCCAAGGCTATCAAGATCCCTTGCCGAATTATGTCCCTATCTTTGTCGACTGGCATCTGGCCGGTGGTGGGCTTAAACAGACTCTCGCTTACCGAGGCTGGGATTTCGATAAGGATGGGCGTCTTGATATGGTTGAAGTTCTCAACAAAGATCAAACGAAGGCAGCCTTCGTCTTTGATTTTGACCGCGACGGTCATGTCGATATGATTCGGCGCTTTGACTAAAGTACGCGCTTTGCTAAGATCCCACGAGCCACAACGGTTGTGACAAGAATACCGATCCAAAGTTTAGTGAGCCAATTGATTTCGGAGGGAAAGAGAAGAAATAGTGTATAGGCTATGCCCGTTTCACCTCCTTCAGCTAAACCAGCGGTTAAGCGTATACCCCGCTTATCGCTTCGTTGTATGTTTTTCTTTTCTTCGAGCGCTCCTAAAGCCAATGCACCGGTGATACACAAAACGTATAGAAACAAGATCAATATCCAATCAAACTGTTGATCCGGGTAAAGAATATAAAAACCGATAATCATCATCGAATAAGATGCCATATCGCATACGATGTCATTAAAAGCACCAAAATCAGAGGTCTGATCAGTCGCGCGAGCGTAGATACCATCGGTTCCATCAAGAAGACGACCGGTCCACCATAAAGCAATAGCAAAGTAAGTGAAGCCAATCGCGGTCATGGAGCTTGCCAGTACGGAAAAGCTTAAAGCAATGTAAGTCAGGTGATTAGGGGTGAGGCTTAATCTCTTATAAAAATTAATAAGTGGGCCGGTAAATTTCGGCAAATGGCTGCGAAATGCTTGGTCAATCATGTTCGTTCAAAGACTCCCTTGACATTAACTTTTCAAGAGAGCTTTATCATCAAAACTGTATCTTTGCAGCAAAGTAAGGATAGAGATTGTTCTCGGTAAATGATTCAAAGGAATCTACTTCAGTCCCATCGTTGGCGTATTTTTTATATTCGAGATTGATAATTGAAAACTGTGGACCAAATCCCCAACCTTTGACATCAAAAAAGTAAGCAAGATCAATAATGTAACCTTCACCCTCAGAGTAGGTCGTGTCTGATGAAGAATTTTTCTTCTCTGCGTCTAAAATATAACTAAACGCAATGAGTGCTCCATCAAAGTCATATCCAGCCAGGACGCCATAAGCTGTCGTCTCAGCTTTTAACTCATCATCGTCGTCGATGTCGAATTTTTCTTCTTTTGTTTCGTTATAGTACTTGATGCCAAGAATCAGATTGCTTGCCATCGTATAACCAAGACTAAGGTTGGCATTCGTAACCGCTGTCGACCCTTTATTGGAGCTCGAGGTCGTTTTAAGCTGATACTCTTCTGTGTAGTAATAAAGAGCCGCACTAAAGAAACCACCTTCTTTTGCAAAGGCTAGCTCTGCCGAAATAAAATGAGACAAGATGAAAAATAGAATCTTATGTTTTTGTTTCATAGCGCATCCCTTCGCTTTTTTTTAATGCTATCGGAAGGAATTGCCTGCTATTTAGTTGTGAGCCGTATCGAATGTTACTGGAGGCGAATGATTTTTGTTTTGAGGCGACTAGCCGTTTTCATTTTTATGGCATAGGACTGCGCGTCTTTTTTACTGACGAAAATTCCTTTTCTGACGCGGTAATAAACCATACCGCCGCGCTCAACTGGCGTGTAATAAGCATGTATGCCTTTTTTGGCAAGGTGAGTTAACAATTGGTCGGCTTTGTCTTTCGATTTTGTGACTGCGAACTCAACCGTGTAAGGGCGCTGCTTTAATATGCTAATCTCTGATTTTTTGGGTTTTCTAAAATTTTTTGGTATTTTGCCGATATTGTTGTAGAAGAGAGGTTTGGAAGAGGGCTTTAACTGATGGGGATCAAGTGTGATTTTAGCCTGACTTTTTTGACTATGAAACTTGAGCCCTATCGTTATGACGGCAGCCAAAAGAACAAAGAAGACAATAAAGCTAGCAAGGATTTTCGTTGAAGGATGTCTAGCTATTTTTGTTAACATCTTGGCAGTGTCCCACGTTCGTTGATAAACCAATGATAGCATTTTACCAGCAGGACATAACGGTCGTTAACCGGGTAAAAATTACCCCCTTAAGGTAAATGATGAAGCAAGAAATTTGGATTTTTGGATATGGATCGCTTATTTGGAAGCCTTCTTTTCCATACATTAAAAGCAGACCTGCCTATGTGAAAGGCTTTGTAAGGCGGTTTTGGCAGCATTCGACCGATCATCGCGGTACTGAAGACTATCCCGGCAGGGTCGTCACACTAAAACCAGTTGGGTATTGCCAACCTTTGTGGGGAATGGCATTTCTTATCGATTTAAATGAGAAGCAAACTATTCTTGAGGCTCTCGATTACCGTGAAAAAGGAGGTTACGTACGTATGATCACCGATCTTCACTTTGAATGCGAGACCAAAACTTCATCAGGAATCATCTATTACGCAGAGGAAGGTAATCCAAACTGGGGTGGGCCTTTAGATGAAGAAAAAATAGCTCAACGAGTAGCTACTGCAAAGGGACCGAGTGGTCACAACTATGAGTATGTACTTAAGCTTGCCGAAGCTTTACGACAAATGGGAAAAGTCGATGAGCATGTCTTTAAGATTGAAGCTCATCTTTTGAAGCTTATGCCGCATGACCATCGAAAGAATAATTATGAATAACTTTTCGAAAGAAGAGACGTAAACTAGATTGTGAAAAATCTGGTATTTGTTCGTTGGTATTCAATTTCTGAAGACAGTCATTAAAAAGTTTGCGACGTTTCTCACCTAAGTCTGTATTGTCACGTCTTTCAGGAAGTCTGATAAGTAGAGTCGATCCACACTTACAATTTCGATATTCTTGAATGCCGAATACGCTTGTGCCACAGCCACCATGAGCTAGTGAAAGTGTCTTCTCTAAATATTCCTTGCGTGAATGGTAAATCGTTTCACAAGTGAAACATTTTTTTGGAAAGGTCCCTTTAAAAATATCTTGATCCTGCAAGGTATTCTTTATAATTTCACTTGAAATCTTCTTAAGTTCTTTAACCTCATGATGCAACTTTGTAGAGAGGTGTTCCTCTAAATCGAAACTTAAGCGTTCGTTTTCATGGATCATAATTATTCCTGAAATGCAAATTCGATCGTCTTTGCGGTTTAAAGTCAGTATTACTTTAGCATTTTGTTAAATACACATAAAAAATCGGTATCTTCAATTTATTCGAACGAATTTGTTCGACTGCAAAACGCAATGAAGATGACCTTGTGAATATTGTTTTAACAGTAAGATGCTAATATAATTGGGTTAATTGATTTATTGAGAGCAAAAAATAACCATCAAAATACTTGCAAATAAGCCTTAAAAGATTACATTAGGGCTTTCACGCCCTTTCAAGAGTGGTACAGAAATGTCTGTTGAATGTACAAATCAGATCTCAAAAAAGTTCAAATCGACAGGGGAGAGCCAAGAAGAGATTATCCTTAAGGGGGTTAAGACCAATAACCTCAAAAACTGCGATATAAATATTCCACTAAACAAGTTTACCGTAGTCACGGGAGTGTCAGGGTCAGGTAAAAGTTCGCTTGTCTTTGATACGCTTTATGGGGAATCCTACAGACGCTATGTCGAGAGCTTATCAAGCTTTGCACGTCAATATCTCAAATCGCTACCGAAACCCGACATCAGGATAGTTCAGAATTTACCGCCAGCAATTGCAGTTCAGCAGTCGCGATCGGGTGCGAGTAACCGCTCTACTGTCGGTACACTCACTGAAATGAATGATTTACTGAGAACGATTTTCACCCACCTTAGCCAGGTGGTTTGTCATTCTTGTGGAGATGTCGTCAAGCAGGATAGCGGACGATCCATTGCTCAGCACGCCTTAAATCACTTTCAAGACCAGAGAGTTCTTATGACAGCTCCCCTAAATATCTGGCAAGGTATTACCGCTACCGAGCTTAAAAAGCAGCTGGAGATGCAGGGGCTCAGTCGACTTTTGGTAAAAGGTGAAGTCTTAAAAATTGCAGATGTTAAAGCAGCTGTCTTGAAAAAATCTTCGGTGGTTGTCGATCGCATCTCAGTCACAGAAAAAAACAAACAGAGACTATCTGATTCAGCGGGTCTTGCTCTTAAAGTCGGACGAGGTAGAATGCGTCTTGTTGCTGATCAACAGAGCATTGCTTTTTCTAATGTCTTTGAATGTGCGAAATGCGATATTCTTTACCAAAAACCTAGCCTGGCTCTGCTTTCTTTTAATCATCCGATTGGTGCCTGTGGCAATTGTCAAGGTTATGGATATGCAGCAGAAATCGACTGGCGTAAGGTCCTTCCTGATCAAGATGCTTCAATAAAGTCAAAAGGTCTTGCACCACTTAACTTCGGAAGTCACAGTTCCTATTATTCAATGATTAATCGTAGTGCCAAGAAGATGGGCGTCGATATTGAAAAGAGTTTTAAGGATTATGATGACGACGATTGGCAATGGTTGAGGCATGGTGATGGTCAAAGCTTTTATGGAATGATCGGTTATTTCCGTTGGCTGGACAGTAAAAAGTATAAGCAGCATTACCGGATCCATGCAGCCAGGTTTAGACACTATGTTTTGTGCCCTGAGTGTCATGGTGATCGACTCAATAAAATGTCCTTGAGTTGTAAGATAAATGGAGAAAGTCTTGCCGAAGTCAGTCGCAAATCAATTAAAGAGTTATACAGCTGGATTGATCAGTGCAGATTTGAGCGTGATGGCAAGGAAGAAAATGCAAACCAAGGCATAATGGGGTTAAAAGAGGCTTTCGAAGAGTTTGATAGTCGACTTCATTATCTTCAGAAAATTGGCGTAGGTTATCTCTCCTTAAACCGTCTTTCAAAGACTCTATCAGGAGGCGAGCTGCAAAGAATAAATATGGCGCGTTGTCTCGGTAGCTCTCTTACCGATACACTCTTTTGCCTGGACGAGCCGACTTCTGGTCTCCACCCTAGAGATAGTAAAAATTTATTGGAGATCATTCACGAGTTGCGCGACCAAGGTAATACGGTTGTTGTTGTTGAGCATGAAAAGGTCATCATTGATGGAGCTGATCAACTGATTGAAATTGGACCGGAAGCCGGTCACCGCGGCGGTGAAGTGGTCTTTTCCGGCGAAGCCGGTGATCGAAGCTGTCAGGAAAGCCGCGATCAGGTGTTTTCGTTTTCTAAAAAGAAAGCACCGTCGGCTTTTATAGAACTTAGAGGAGCGTCGATCCACAACCTAAAAGGGCTCGATGTCGATATTCCTGTAGGGCAATTGACAGCAATCTGTGGTGTCAGCGGTAGTGGAAAGACAAGTCTCATTCAGCACAGTCTCTACCCTGCTATTGCCTTTCAGTTGAAACAAGATGGTGGAAAACCGTTTAATGAGGTAGCTGTTAAGAAAGTTGGTCCAGCCAGAGTCTTGGATAAATTTAGCAAAATTATGCTGGTTAACCAAGCGCCACTAGGTCGCAGTAGTCGCTCAAATATTGCGACTTACCTGGGAGTCTACGATCACATTCGTAAGCTTCTTGCCAAAGAACCTTTTGCGATCAAAAAAGGATTCACCCCAGGGACGTTTAGTTTTAATGTTTCTGGAGGGCGTTGTGATTTGTGTAACGGTCTGGGAACAGTTGAAGAGGACCTCTCTTTCCTCGGCGACATGCGAGTTATCTGTCCTTCTTGTCAGGGGAAAAGATTTAAAGACGATGTCCTCGAAGTGACCTACAGGAAGAAAAATCTCATCGAAATTTTATCAATGACTGTTGAACAAGCAAGGCAGCTCTTTTACGATCATAAAAAAATCTGCAAAGCTCTCGATGAGGTTATCGGGATGGGAATGGGTTACATCACTTTAGGTCAAAGTACTAATTCCTTTTCTGGCGGGGAAGCCCAAAGGCTTAAGCTCATCGATCTCTTCAAAGACTCAA
>CAZBDM010000098.1:620-11162 GCA_964490675.1 uncultured Oligoflexales bacterium | reverse complement strand
GCTGACCTACAAAGTCAAGCTATGGTCGAGCATATCGAGGCTGAGGTCAATGCCATTGAGCAGGCGCAATCAGGTTCTTCTGCTAAGCCAGTCAAGAAAGCCCCAAGAAAGTCTAAAAAGACGAGCAAAAAGACATCTGCGAAAGCGTCGCAAAAACAGGACGATAATCCTGGCTTTGGCTTTTTTGATGAAGAAGACGAAAAGTCGACAGCAGCAGAAGAAGAAAACCCTGGCTTTGGCTTCTTTGACGAAGAAGACGAAAAGCCAAAAGCAGCTGCTAAACAAGAAGACCCTGGTTTTGGCTTCTTTGATGAAGAAGATAATAATCCCTCCGCAGCGGTGCAAGCTCCTAGGGTTGAAGCAACAAAAATCGACCTAAAAGCGGCAAAAAACAAACCTCGCAAAGTTGAGGAGTATCTTCGAATATCCTTGGGTAAGATCGATAAGATGCTCAACTATTTTGGTGAGCAAGTGATTTTGCAGTCCGCCTTAGAATATGCCAAATCGGATCTGACCGGGAACTCGGAACTGGTTTATCGGACCGTTACTCAGCTTGGAAAGATCACTCACGATCTTCAACAAATGGCTGTCGAACTACGCATGGTTTCGATTCGTCAAACATTTCTCAAAATGAATCGAATCATTCGCGATACGGCGAATCAGCTCAATAAAAAAGTCAACTTTGTCATGGAAGGGGAAGAGAACGAACTTGATAAAGTAATCGTCGAGTCGATTGCAGATCCACTAACTCACATGGTGAGAAATGCTGTCGATCATGGTATCGAAATGCCTGAGGATCGTAAGAAAGCAGGTAAGTCAGAAGAAGGTACCATTAAATTATCTGCATACCGTAAAGGTGGATACTTTTACATTGAGCTTCAGGATGATGGTAAAGGCCTCGACAAAGAAAAAATTCTAGATAAAGCTGTCAAAAAAGGTCTCGTCAGTAAATCAGATACTCTCACAGACAAAGCTATTTACGATCTGATCTTCCACAGTGGGTTTTCGACCCGTGATCAAGCCACAGACATTTCAGGTCGTGGGGTCGGGATGGACGTTGTTAAGCAGGTTATCGCCAATCTCAAGGGTATTACCGAGATTGATTCCGAAAAGGGAAAAGGCTCGACATTCACGATCCGCCTTCCGCTCAGTTTAGCAATTTTCAACGGAATGGTGGCAAGAGTCGGTGAAGAACGTCTGATCTTCCCTAACTCAGACGTCGATGAGATCGTCGCAATTGAAGATGAGAAGTTCAGAAAACTCACTACAAATCGAGGGGTTATCAAAATAAAAGAAGAGATTGTCGAACTTATTGACACTGGTTCAGTTATGTCTGGCGGACAAAATTTAACCGAACTAAATTTTGAGAAACGAAAAACCGACGAAGGAGAAAACAAGTTAACTCTTCTTCTCGTTAGTCACGAGAGTAAGAAATACGGCTTGGTTATCGACGAACTTATTTCGCAACAAAAAATTGTTCACAAAAACCTTAGTGAAGAAGTGAGAAGTATCCCTGGCGTATCTGGAGGCACGATTTTGGGGGATGGGAGAGTTGCACTGATTGTTGAGTGCGGCACTCTTATCAATAATTTCAGACAACACGCTGCGTAAAGGGATCGCTTTGGTGAGTGCGAAAAAATTACTAGACATTCATGATCTTCCCGTTGGCAACCAGGAAGAAGTATCAAGCGCACTCGATATGTCGACTTTTTATAAAATAAGAGACCTCATCTTCGATCTCTCTGGGATTCATTTAGCCGATCATAAAAGACTCATGGTTGAAGCCCGCCTTTCTAAGCGTTTGCGCCATTTCAAGCTCAAGAGCTACGAAGATTATCTTTACTTCCTCAAAAATAACAAAAAAGAACTAGAGCATTTCGTCAATGCATTGACCACCAACAAGACAGAATTTTTTCGCGAAGCCAGTCATTTCCAGTATCTCGTCAATAATGTGCTCACCCAAACCGCTCAGAAGAAACATACGGGTGAGTTTTATGTTTGGTCGGCAGCCAGTTCGACCGGTGAAGAGATCTATACGTTATCGATGGTCCTCGAAGAATTTTTTGAAGATCATCCCGGATGGGATTACCGCATCCTCGGTACAGATATCGACACAAATTGTTTGAATAAAGCCTCTGAAGGGGTTTACCCAAGAGCTGCTATTGAAGAGCTGCAGCCACAACTTCTTCAAAAGTATTTTGAATGTGGTACGGGTAAAAATACTGGGTTTTATCGTTTTAAGCAGCAGTATAGAAACAAGGTCAAATTTCGCCAGCACAACCTCGTTCAATCTGAGTTTCCTGCTCCGATTAAATTTGATGTGATCTTTCTAAGAAACGTTTTGATTTATTTTGAACCACCAACGGTACAGATTGTCATAGACTTTTTGATGAAAAAGTTGAAACCAGGTGGCGTTTTATTTATTGGGCATTCAGAAAATTTAAATAGTATTAGGCATGATCTGATTCAAGTACCTGGTTCGATCTACAGAAAGCCTTAAGGAGTTTAGAGGTGAAAAAGGTAGAGGTAAAGACGGGAGATGTGTGTTTCTCCAAGACACCAGCTGAAATGATAACAGTGTTAGGAAGCTGTGTATCTGTAGTCATTTTTGATGGAAAGAATAAATTTGGAGGAATGAATCACTTCGCTCTACCAAATAAAATTAGCTCCAATGATTCAAGAAGTCCTGGAGAGTATGCTGACTTTGCCATCCCAGAGCTACTAAAGAAGTTTAAAGCAGCAGGTTCAGCAAGAGAAGATATGGTCGTCAAAATCATCGGAGGCTTTACGGTCCACTTCGGTGAACAAGATGTTGTTCCATCAGTCAGTCAAGCTAACATCGAAGCTGCCCAAAAAATTCTAAGTGGTTTTGGATTGACCGTTGCAAACACTGCAGTTGGCGGAACAAAGGCCAAGGAAGTTAAGTTTAATACCGCAACTGGTCAAATACAATTTAGAGAAATAGAGAAGAGACAGTCCGTCAACAGTGATCAAAATAGTAACCTAAAAGTTGTTAGTAAAGAAAAGATCAAAGTGATGATTGTCGATGACTCGCGATCGGTGAGAATGGTCCTAAGAAAGCTCATTGAATCGGATCCCGAACTTGAGGTGATTGCAGAAGCGGAAGATGTACCAAGTGCGGAAGGTCTGAGAAAATCGATCAAGCCGGATGTCATCACCCTGGATATCAGCATGCCAGGAACTGACGGCGTTACCTATCTAAGAGACTACATGCAAACGGATCCCGTGCCGACGGTTATGATCACCGATTACAACTTAGAGGCATCAGGGCCTGTTCTGGACGCTCTTGAGAATGGTGCCTTCGATTATCTAAAAAAGCCTTCTTTAAATGATCTCGATAAAGAAGGCAATAGGATTAAAACAACAATTAAGTCAGCACATGCCTCTAACAACAAGATTACTAAGAAGATTAAAACACCTGTTAAGAGAATCATGACAGGAGAATCGCGTCTCAATCGTAGTATCTGTCACCATCAAATTGTTGCCATTGGCTCATCGACAGGGGGGACGGAAGCTGTCAGGCAAGTATTACTGGGGCTCAGTGCTGATATCCCACCAGTCTTTGTTGTTCAGCATATTCCGCCAGTATTTTCCAGGGAATTTGCTAATCGTTTGAATCAACAGATGCCGTTCACTGTTAAAGAAGCTGAGCATGGTGAAGAAGTTGAGCACAATACCGTCTATGTAGCCCCCGGTGGCTGGCAGATGCAGATCATTCAGTATGAAAGAGATCGTACGCTACGTATTCACCTTCGTGACGAGCCGCCGGTTAACCGCTTTAAACCATCGGTCGACTACATGTTTAAGAGTGTTGCTCCAATTAAGCGCTATAAAAAGACCGCTGTACTTTTAACTGGTATGGGAGTGGATGGTGCTCAGGGCATGCTCGAGCTCAAAAAGGTCGGGGCAAAAACGATCGCTGAGTCAGAAAAAACAGCGGTTGTTTTTGGGATGCCACGGGCAGCTATCGAACTGGGAGCAGCTCAACATGTTCTCGAGCTGCAAGACATACCGCAAAAGATCGAAGAACTGATCATGCTCAACGATAAAGAAAGAAGAGAGCTTGGCCTCAAAAAAACTGGGACCTGAGAGGTCCCTTTCTTTATTATGGGCTCGGATAAGTATATTTTTTGTGGATTGCTTCTATCCCCTCAAGGACCTCATCACTCAACTTCACATGAACGGAATTTATATTTGTTTTCAACTGATCGAGGTTGGTCGCGCCGATAATATTAGACGTTACGAAAAACCTTGAATTGATGTACGCAAGAGCCATTTGCGATGGGTCAAGCTGATGCTTTTTAGCCAGGTCAATGTATGCTTCCGTAGCTGCGAGGGCTTGCGGGTTTGAGTACCGGCTGTAGTTTTTAAACAGGGTCAGACGTGCTCTTTTAGGTTTTTGGCCACCGATGTATTTGCCACTTAAGACTCCGAATGCAAGAGGTGAGTAGGCGAGTAGGCCGACTTGTTGGCGATGAGAAAACTCCGCCAGCCCAACTTCGAAGCTGCGATTAAGAAGATTGTAGGGGTTTTGGATACTAGCAACTTGCGGTAGTCCCTTCTTTTCGGCACAAGACAAGTATTGAGCGACACCCCAAGGTGTCTCATTCGAGACACCGAAGCTTCTGATCTTGCCAGCCTTAACAAGATCCGCTAACGCATCGACGGTTTCTTCAATGTCTGCGGGATTGTTATCCTCTCTTTTTTGGTAACCAAGTCGACCGAAAAAATTAGTCGCACGGTCTGGCCAGTGGGTTTGATAGAGATCGATGTAGTCGGTTTGCAGGCGTTTTAAACTATCGTGACAGGCTTTTTCAATATTTGTACGGTCGAGGCGGTTTTTTCCGTTTCTGATGTATGGTAACCATTCAGCTTGGCCAGCGACTTTCGTGGCGACAATGACTTGATCGCGGTTGCCGCGTTCTTTTAGCCAGCGACCGATATAGGTCTCCGTACGCCCTTGGGTGTCTTTACTGGGAGGGATCGGATACATCTCTGCACAGTCGATAAAGTTGACTTTATTTTCAATCGCATAATCAAGTTGTGACCAGGCTTCTTCTTCAGTGTTTTGCTCACCCCAAGTCATCGTCCCCAGACAAATTAAGCTCACTTCGATATCAGTTTGACCAAGTTTTTTAAATTCCACGCTTTCGCCTCCCTAAGAAATTTTCTACAAGCAGCATACTTGTAGTAAATAGTTGCTGCAACTTAGTCGAATTAAGGTTATTGATGATAACTTAGCGTGTTGTGCGTAAGCAGCTAACTTTACTACAGGAGATAAGTAAGACTTATGAAGTCCCTTCGCTGGCGTTTTATCGTTATTGCAGTACTCGGCCTCTGGGCTGCCTATAATGTATCCCCAACCGTGATATATTTTTTTGAACCTAAAGAAATCAGAGGTGATGTTGAAAAATTAAACAAAATCATCCCTGACTGGTTACCAAAAAAGCATGTCAAGCTAGGTCTCGACCTTCAAGGTGGTGTCCAGCTCGTCCTTGGGGTTCAAACGAAGGGTGCGGTCGACAACAGGCTAAACCGAGTCGCAGTTGAGGCCGCTCGCTGGGCTGAAGATCAAAAGTTGGGTATCGATTCAGCGTATGTTGTCAAAGGCAAGCAGCGCATGATCGTCAAACTCAAGGCTGATCAAGATGTTGCGGACTTCAAAGAAAAGTTTAAGGAAGAATTCCCAGGGATCTCGCAGATCGATCGCGAAGAAAACGTCATCACCTACGCCTACGACGAAGATCAAATTTCAACCATAGAGAAAAGTGCCCTTGAGCAAGCCGAGCGTGTCGTTCGCAGCCGCGTCGATAAATGGGGGGTTGCTGAGCCGGTGATAAACCGCCGTGCTGATGGGTCGATTCTTGTTCAGCTCCCTGGATTTAAAGATCCGAGCAAAGCGAAAGAGTTACTGGGACGGACCGCCCAGCTGAAGTTTAAGATTGTCGACGACGACTTTAAAGGATTCGACGATTTGCAGGAGGCACAGCTTCCTGAAGGGGTCACCCTCGGTAATAACGGACGCCAGGCAGCACTCGTAGGTGAAGATCGCGATGTTATCACAGCTTTCGCTAAATCTCGTATCCCCGAAAACCGTGAACTACTCTTCCAACGGGAACAACTGGCCTCTGGCAACAAATATAAATGGACCTCGTATGTGGTTCACGCAGCGACTGAGCTTACAGGGGAAGACATCTTCGACACCAGCGTCGTTCAAGGTGGCGGCCTCGATAGTAGCCCGGAAGTTGCCTTGCAATTTACTGGACCTGGAGGCAAGCGTTTTGCCGATATCACCGGTAAGAACGTCAATAAGCGTATGGCCATTGTGCTTGACGATATCATTGAGTCCGCTCCTAACATCGAGCAAAAGATTTCCGGTGGGCGCGCAACCATTCGCCTTGGTAGCGGACGCAGCTTCGAAGAAATTTATGAAGAAGCCAACCAACTTTCTTTGATCCTCAAATCAGGTGCGATTCCAGCCAAAATCGAAGTTCTTGAACAGCGTCAAGTTGGTTCGACACTGGGACCAGAGCTCGCTAACCAAGGCGTCAAAGGAATTCTTTTCGGGCTTTGCCTCGTTTTGGTGTTCATGCTTGTCTATTATAGAAGACCGGGGCTGATTGCCTGTGCAGCTTTGATCCTAAACGGATTGTTCCTTCTCGCTCTTATGGGAAGTTTCGGATTTGCATTAACGCTTCCTGGTATTGCCGGCTTCATCCTGACACTCGGTATGGCTGTCGATGCTAACGTTTTAATCAACGAACGGATTCGCCAAGAGCTTCAGACCGGCAAGAATGCCAAAAAGGCCATTGAAGTCGCATTTGATCGAGTCTTTTGGACGATTATTGATGCCAACGTTACGACTCTTATTGCCGCACTTGTTCTTTTGGAAACAAACTCTTCCGGTCCGATCCGTGGATTTGCCGTCACTCTCATGTTGGGCCTTATCGTTTCTCTATTCACCTCTCTCTACTGCACTAAAGTGTTTTTCAATCTCGTTACGAACTCGTTCAGTTCAGACAAAAGAATCCGGGCGTGGCTTGGAAACGCGAAACCGCGTATTTTCCACTTTGACTTTCTCAAAGGCGGTATGATTGCAACTTCCTTGGCTGTGATCATCGGTCTTGTTGTCATTGGTACCGGAACCGTGCGTGGGCTTAACTGGGGGGTTGACTTTGCCGGTGGTACGGAAGTGATGCTTGGATTCTCTGAAGACGTCGATCCGAAAGAGATCCGTGCAGCTGCCAAAGATTCAGGTATAGCAAACCTGACGGTTCAGGCCCTTGAGGGAGGTCAAAAACAGTTTCTTCTTCGTTTCGAGTCGGAAGGTGAAACTGAAGATTCGACCGGGGCAGCTGCCACAGAAGCTTTCTTGAAGTTTAAAGAGGCGATTAGCAAGACTTTGGTGTCGAAGGAGCCAGACTTTTTGCAGGTCGACTTTGTCGGTCCACAGATCGGTCGTGAATTGAGAACCCAGGGGACGCTTTCGGTCTTCTACGCGATACTTGGCGTTTTGATGTATATTGCCCTGCGCTTTGATATGCGCTTTGGACCAGGGGCCGTTGTTAAAATGGTCCTCGACGTCTTCGTTATGATGGGTTTTTACGTCTTCTTCTGGCGGACGTTTGATTTGACTTCTGTCGCCGCCTTCCTCACCGTTGTTGGTTATAGCGTCAACGATACGATCGTCATATACGACAGGATTAGGGAGAATCTGAGTGTGCATGCACGGCGTGCCTTGCGAGAGAATATTAATTTCTCTCTGAACGAAACGTTCTCAAGGACTCTAAACACTTCGATTACAACCGTTCTTGCTCTTATTGGTGTCCTGATCTTCGGAAGCGGTCAAATTTGGAACTTCGCTATGGCGATGACTATTGGCGTGATTGTGGCGACCCTATCCTCGACATTTGTTGCCAGTTCTTTCATCCTTTGGACAGAGTCCTTTAAAAAGAAGCGTCGCCAAAAGCTCGGCTCTGGCGGCACTCCTGCACCTGCTCGCTAGAAAGCAAAAATCTAATAAATCAGGCGCCTTAGGGCGCCTTTTTTGTGTCTCCGTTAAGCTCCTCGAGAGACTTACCGATCCTTAAAAATAGGAGAAGTGAGTTCACCTTTATGAGGAGCGTACTTATGAACGCCCACAAGCTGTTAACATTCGTCTTGGCTAGTGCCATCTTTTTTCTTCCAAGTTTGGCGCAAGCTGGCATCACCTTTGAGCCTTATTACTCAGTTAGCTCGACCAAAACCATTAGCCCGGATAGAAAATCAGGGACTGAAACGGAGGCCATCACCCAACGGGAAGAGAAAGGTCTTAGAGCAGGAATCAAGATTTACCGGATTTTCAACTTCAACTTGCAAGTTGGACAGAGCTTCACGGTTGGAACCACCAAAGAGCAGACGATTAAAGATGATTATGATGAGATCGACTACGATGTCGAACTAGAAAGCGATGCCCGCACACCAGGCAAAGAAGCAAAAATGAAAGAAACCCAGAACCGTGGTCGTGTTGAGCTTGCTATCAACCCAAGCTTTTCGATCTTTATCCTCAAAGCAAAGGTCGGCGTGACAGCCCGGCAAAGGATTGTTGAGCTCTTCGAAGATGATGTCCTCTTAACAAGAGAAGAACCAGAACCCACCTACGGACCTCACGCCGGGGCAGGTTTCGGCATTAAGTTCTCACGTCGAACTTTCTGGATGGCCGAATATAACGTCAACTTCTACAAGTTTCCTGAACTTGAACCATTCGAAAGAGAACTACAGGTTAGTTTTGGAATAGCATTAGGCAAGTGAGGGTAAAAAGATCCCAACGCTCCCTAAGAACGTTGGGGAAACCCATTAATTTAATTACAGTAATTCCATATCTGTAATTGAATCACCCGCTAAAGACTCCGAGTACTGGAAGTCACGCGTCGGAACGACGCCATTCTTAAGGCCGGTTGATTGAAAATTATCTTGGTAGACAAAGCATCGAAAATAATCAAACTGATCATCGAACGGATAATTAGCACAATCGAGTGTTTCACCTGGTGCTAAAGGCTTGCGCTTAACCACTTCAGCTGCTGGTCGACCGCGCCCCCGCCCCTTAGGCTTTATTGCTTCAGGGTCCTGCTCTCTTTTCATCTTAAGACCGCAGAGGTTCTTAAATTCGATGTTTTTTCCATCGTCCGCTAACTTGCCGTGCCTAACATGGTGAGGGCATTTTGAAAAACACATGGTCCTGCCTTTCATTTGGGTTTGCGAGTTTTACGCAATACGCAGCCCTGCCCGCCGGAAAGAGATGCCCCGCCCCACTGCCTAAACCAGGTCTAGACCGTTTACGAAAAACAACCCCCGCCGTCGCTTAGTGCAACCGACTACATATTTTAATTCACTTTGGGATTAAGGAGATATTATCAAGAAATAGGCGATTTGCAATGGGAATTTTTGGCTTACTTATTGTTATTTTTAGGAAAAATATTTTCCATACTGAGGCAAAAGCGCTTCCTTTGTGAACGTTTTTAGGTTGTTATCTTGGTCGGAAATAAGATAAAAAACCTTTTTAGCTTGCTTAAAGGAGGTCTAAAAATTGGCTTGGTTGAATATTAACAAAGCTCCCCTTACTAAAAGTGAAAAACGAGATACTCCGGAAGGCTTATGGATATCTTGTCCAACATGTAGTGAGATTATTTTCCGCAAGGACTTTGTAGCAAACCAGCATGTTTGTACTAAATGCAAACACCACTTTCCTTTATCAGCTCCCGATCGCATAAGGATGTTTCTCGACCCTGATAGCTTCGAAGAAAGCGATGCTCATCTTAGCGGTAACGACCCACTGAACTTTCAAGATACGAAAAAATATAGTGATCGCCTGAAAGATTCTTCAAAGAAGACTGGCTTTAAAGATGCTTTCCTATCAGGTTCCGGGCTTCTTCATGAAAGAGCCATCCAAGTTGGTGCCTATGATTTTAGATTTATGGGTGGCAGCATGGGTTCTGTTGTTGGCGAAAAAATCGCCCGTTTGATGAACCGAGCTCGTGAAAAACGTCAACCGGCCGTCATTTTCTCTACATCGGGTGGTGCACGTATGCAGGAAGGTATTTTAAGTCTGATGCAAATGGCTAAGACCTGTACGGCACTTGCTCAGATGCGAGAAGAAGGGGTTCCGCTGGTCTCGGTGATGACCAACCCAACAACAGGTGGAGTTGCTGCCAGTTACGCCATGCTTGGAGATGTTAATATTGGTGAGCCTGGCGCACTCATCGGATTTGCGGGTCCACGAGTGATTCAACAAACGATAGGTCAGAGTCTTCCTGAAGGCTTTCAAAGATCTGAGTATCTTCTTGAGCACGGCATGCTTGATCTTATTTGTCACCGCGATATGTTGCGGGGGCGCATCGCTCAGATTCTTTCTATTTTGATGCCAGAGTCTTAAATCTTTCAATGGTTGACATACGAGAGTCTTCTTTTAAACACGAACTAGGTGATCTTTTTAAAAAGTCACCCAGTCTGATCAAACCTGGCCTTGAGCGCATGCAAAAGGCT
>CAZBDM010000098.1:0-610 GCA_964490675.1 uncultured Oligoflexales bacterium | reverse complement strand
AAGGGCTAAGACAGCACTTGCTTTACAAAATTTACCCCCGACCATTCTCGTCGCCGGTACCAACGGTAAAGGGTCTACCGCTGGGATGCTGTGGCATTTACTATGTGCAGCCGGCTTCCGTTGTGGTCTTTATACATCACCGCATTTAATTTGTTATTCAGAACGCTTCCAACATTCTCACATAGATATCGGTCTCGATGATTTGGGCAGAGATTTGCTGGCTCTTAAAGAGGGCTTGGGAAGTGAGCTTTACGATCAATTATCTTTTTTCGAAGTCGCCACTCTTCAGGCTATGCGCGTCTTTGATCCTTCGCAGACCGATATTTGTGTCTACGAAGTGGGCCTTGGTGGGCGTTGGGATGCCACCAATTGTCTTGATCCCATTGCATCTGTGATCGTGTCGATAGATTTTGACCACCAGGGTTGGCTTGGTGACAATCTTATTTCAATATCAGAAGAAAAGTTTGGTATCACTCGAGCGGGGCGGCCGCTGTTCTTGGGGCGAGACTTTTTAAAGCCAACAAAAGATGTTCTATTGAAACACTATGAAAGCTTGTGTGCGGTTAAAGGCATTCAATGGACAGTTGCCGAGCAAGTAAGCACATCTGAA
>CAZBDM010000097.1:4068-11202 GCA_964490675.1 uncultured Oligoflexales bacterium | reverse complement strand
TCAATCTTGAATGCTAGACCTCCTCGGTCGTTAACCCATCCACCAAAATCATTGTTTGATCATCTTCAATTCCACTGCTTTTCTTTTTTTCGTTAACCATGAACTCAATTTCGTCAAGAGCAGCCTTACGATCAAGACCAAGTGTTTTTTCAAAAATCTTCCTTAAACCGTGTGCTCCTAGCCTTGATCCACTGGTATTTTTCACCTCGCAAAACCCATCGCTAAAGAGAATCGCGCGACACCCGGCTGAGAAAGACCCTTCTGACATCCGATAAGAAAAATCTCCACACCCCAAGGGCGTCGTCTTTTCACCTTCACCGAATAAAAGCTTGGTGGCTTGACTCGCTTCTGCAATCAAAATGGGCGGCGCAGCCATATTAAAGTATTTATAGCGACCTGACTTTGGATCGACCCATAAAATATTCATCGTTAGTAAGTACTTTTCATGACAAATTTTAGCGATCTTGTCGTTTGCATCAAGCAAGAAGTGTCTGACTTCTTGCTCGCTATTTTGGAAACTCTGTAAGACATTCGAGCTATGATATATACCTGTAAATATCGATGTTAAAAGCGCCGCGCCTGCCCCTTTTTCTACCGGATCCGCCAGAAAAACAACGAGCGATTGATCTTCAAACCGCTGATACTGAAACCAATCACTGCCTATATGCGGAGCCGTTTCATGATGAATGCTGACGCCATAGAATTGAGAAACGAACTCGCGCTTCTTAGGCAACAGCATATGGTCGACAAGGTGGGATAACTCGATACTTTTTGCGATCTCTTGTTTTTCAATTTTCAAGGCCGTGGATTTTGCCGCATCAATCGATGTTGATAACTGAGCAGTAATCGCTTCGATTAACTCAAGCTCACTATTAGTAAAAACACCTTTTGCAAGACTATTATCGAGATAAATCACTCCAATCACTTTATCATCACTGATCATCGGAGTTGCAATGATACTTTTGAGTTTGAGATTGACAATACTTCTACTCGTATCGACATCATTTTCTTTGTTTCCCGTAAAAATGATCGAACGTTTTTTCTCGATCACCTCATTAATGATACTTTTTGTGTAGGTACCTTCCGCGGCTATTTCTTCATAAGCACTTGAAATCGCAATGTCCGGAAAAATCTTACCTTTAGAATTAAATGTAAAGACAATTCCACGTTCAGCGTTTATGACTCTTAAAATTTCTTCAAGAGCGATTCTATATTGTTCTCGGAGGTCGATGGCCCTAATCGAGGCCCGGCCAATATTGATCAACGCTTCAAGGTGAGCCTTCATTTTTAAGCTACTAACACTTAAGGCAACTTTTGACTCTCCAATTGTTCTCCCTGTTGAATAACCGGTTGTTGAATCGGTATTTTGTTTGACTTCTCCGAGATTAAAACGTCTTCTGATCAAGTTTGCTTGAGTCTGGTATCTTTCTTGGTTTGCGCTAAAAAACCCTAGGGCCGCGACCTTTTTACTGAGATACTTATTTTGTTTTTTGCCAAAGACTTCTGCCTGAACTTTTTTAGCTTCAATGGCAATCTTAGGGATGTCATTATTTTCTGCTAAACGAATCGCTACAGTAAGATGTTGTTCACAATCGCGGCCTTCCCATAAAGCCAGCCAAGATTTAAAGATATTATTGTGAGCATCAAAAAAAGGATTGTTCTTAAAACCCTCCATTTTTAAGATAAGATGTTTTAGCTTATTTTTATAGGAATGATCACCGGAGTCTCTCGTTCTCTCAACCAAATGGATCAGTCCATAGCCTATTGATAGATATAAGTAACTCAAAGGTAGGACAGTATCGATTTTTTTAAGTTCGATTTCATCGAGAGCTTCATTGACGAGTTTTTCGACAAGCTCATGTTCTTCAAGCTCGACATAGGTCAAGATTCGCATTGATGTCATAAGAATATCAATATATTTAAGCTTTTTGCAGTTTACACAATCCTTATTCTCCTGAATAAACGGCATGCCAGTGACTGCATCACCTGATAAAATCGTCGGCACAGCTTCAAGAGCCGAAATGACAACTGTCGACTCAAAGCCATCTTGGACCTGTTTGCTCGACCATCCTTGAAATAGATCCAACATAGTTTTTACTTTTCCGCGGAAAAGCAGTGATAAACCAATATTGATGGAATGAGAGATATGCTCTACGGGCTCCAACCATTTAAACCTTGGCTTAAGCTCATAGCGGTAGTGAGACTCTGCCTCCTGGACGTCTCCCAAGACAAGATAAAGTTGTGCTTCAAACAGATGCACCTTTGCTTCTAAGCGTGGCTCTCCTGATTCCTGGGCAAGCTGACGGTTCTTTTCAAGACGTTTTTTAGCCAGCTTCCCAAAGCCAAATTGAGCGAGTATGATACCGATATGATTGTTATAAGTGATGAGATTGAGCTTTTCACGCAGGCGCAAAGAAGAGTGCTTCAACAACAGTGAAATAAAGACTTGATCGATGAAGCTACAGTTATACTGTGCTGCTATTGTCCCAAGATCGAGAAACTCGGCTCGTGCCCTGAGAAGCTTTCTTTTTTCTTCGGAGAACTCGGTTAAAGCATAACCAAATAATCCTATAATGGACCCGACAAACCAGTGGTAAAGGACTGACAAGAATAACAGAAATCGATTGTCAAAGTAAGACATGCCGGTTTCTTTGAGACCTTTCTTAAAAGCCTTCCAGAGTGTCGATAAGTCCATGTGAGTAAGAGCGTTAAACATGGCTGTTTTGTAAAGATTTGCTCTTAAAAGTGGATCGTCACTCTTGGATAAGGCTTCCTTGACAATTGTGCAGGTACGATCAATATCCTCTTGTCTTTGATAAGCTAAAGCCAATAGATAAAGAAGCTGATGGTTTGGTTGTAAATCAAAATCATTTTCGATGGTTCTTGCGTATTCAAGAAACTTTGAGGCAATTTCTGGAGCGGCAGAATTGAGGGCTGTTTCTCCAGCTTGATAAATGCGCCTAAAGCAAATTTCCGGACTAAAACTAACATCGGTCTTCATAAAGTGATTTGCGATGGCATAGACCACTGCTGGAGAGTCATCGTTAATTGTAATGAGCTCAAGGGCAATATCGCGATGAAGATTTTCTCTCTCCTTTTGCGTGGTTAGTTCAATAAATGATTCCTGCACGCGGTCGTGAGTAAAGCGGTACATATCACCATGAATGTGTTCAATAAGTTGAAGACGGATACATTCGACAACATATGGTATGGCAAATTCAATTTCTTGTCTGACGGCTGCCGCCATGATTTTAATATTGAATGTTTTTCCTCTTATTGCTGCACACTTCATAATCTCAATCGCGTGAATAGAGAGATCTTGGACCTTCCAAAGAAGAAGACTAACGATGTCGTTTGGAATCTCAATCTCATTACAGCCTCGTTCATCAAGATCCCAGTTACCCCAAGAGTACCTTAGCAAACCTTGGTCACGAACGATGTTGAGATATTCAGAAATCGCGAAAGGTAATCCTTTTGAGTTTACGTGGACAAATGATATGAGACTCGTCGAGAGAGAGCCTGCTGTTAAAAATGATTGAATCATTGTTTTCGTCGAGGCAGCATCAAAATAGCTAATCTCAATGGTCTGTGTGAGTTTTTCGGCCAGTTTTTCGACGACTAACTCTAACTCATAAATACTGTTTGGATCTGTTCGAGCTGTACAAATAATCATTATATTAGAACGCTGGGCATCTGATGCTAAATTGTGAAAGAACTCGTGAGAGGCTTCATCAAGCCACTGTATATCGTCAATTGTAATGACAAGACCGGGACACATCTTAGCAAGGCGACTAAACATAGCAGTAATCGCATTAGACCTGGCCTCTAAGGTCGGACGATTTTCAGGTTCTACCCCTGTGATTCCAATGATCTCATCGAATTTTGGATTGATACCAACGATTAACTTTTCTGCACCCTTCATCGCCTTGCGAAATTTTTCCAAGAGTCTGCTAAATTCTCTTTCATGCATCTCTCTCTTAAGGGAAACCAAAGATCCAAGCAACTCAATCGGGACAATAAAAGGTGCGTTTTTGTTAATATCGCATTTTGCTTTCAAGACCGGGTATTGAACGCCAAGGTCGTTACAAAACTTTTTGACGATCTGAGTTTTCCCCATACCTGGATAACCAGTGATAAGAGAAATATTCCCTTTTTTCTTTTCAAGTTTTTTCAAAGCCTGATTAAGTTTATCTAACTCAGCATCACGGCCAATCAAAAGGAGCTCGTTGGGAGCAATGGTGTGTTTATGATCGACAAGCAGATCACCTTGATCAATCTTTCTCCAAACAGCTTCAAGATCATCAAGCAGTTCGTTGGCCGATTGATAGCGCTCATCAGGGTCTTTTTTGAGGAGCTTCATGACAATCTTGTCTAAAACATCGATTGAATCCGGTGACAATTCACTGGGAGGAGGGGGCACGATTGAGCCAATCATCTGCAGCAATCTGCCAGCATTTGGACTTTTGAAGGGAGCTTGACCTGTCAGGCATTCATAAATCACGCACCCCAGCGAATAGAGATCCGATCTATGATCAACTTCGCGATTGATAATCTTGCAGGCTTCCGGAGATGCATAGATCAAACTGCCGACAAATCCTGCATCTTCTTCGATATTCTTGTGGTCGAGAGATAAATCAAAGTCGATTATTTTCGTCATATCATTATCGGTGATAATGATGTTTTCAGGTTTTAGATCTCTATGAATGATGTCTCTATAGCGCATATTCGTCAGTGCTTGCGCTAGCTGAGCTGCATAGCGGACGGTTTGCTTGATCGACACTTCCTTCGCCCTAATGCGATCTCCAAGTGTTTCACCAGAGGCATACTCCATCGCCATATAATCATAACCATTCGAAGTTCCGACATTAAAGGCTTTGATAATATTAGGATGGTTTAAACGAGCAAGTGTAGTGCATTCCTTGCGCAGCTGGCGAAGTTTATCCTCGGCTGCAGCGTCTTTTTTGAGGACTTTTAGGGCCAGCTGTCGTCCCTTATAATTCCCTAAGTAAACGTAGCTATAAGAGCCCTCACCAAGGAGGGTATAGACTTGGAACCCATCTATATCTGGTCGTTCAAAATTAGAAAGCTCAACTGCTGACATTTGCTAGCCCAATCAGGTAAATTCTATCTTTTGTTAACTCGGAAGCTATTGAGATTGAGTTAAACCGAGGAGCTTCTCGTCTCCTTAAGTGCCTACTTTCATATTCTTTTTTATTTATATTCAACTCTCAAACAAACGCCATTTTTGTTTTTGAAAGGAAGATTTTAAGATTTTGGTGATTTCTAGGTAAGTAAAGGAGTGCAATCTATGCTCGCGCAATGATCTATTCTACTCCCTGCGACTTCACCAACAACTAGGCATGATTGATAAATACACTTAATCTCCAAAGGAATGCCGGCTGTTACCCCACTCTATTCATTTATATGTGACAGATTTGTTAAAAATCTTATCGATTCATTTGCGAGTCATCGAATAGTCCTAGTAAAATAATACCATCGCTGAAAATCCTGGGTGATTTTTATGAAATTTAAAGTAAATCCAAAAGACATCATTAACACATCGATTCACTTTTCCTCGGAGCAGGATACTTTAGAATCAATCATCAAAGACATGATAAAACTAGATATCAGTAGCGTTCTAGTGACAAATGCAAAGGGACTTGTGACCGGGATCATAACAGAACGTGATATTGTTAGAAAGTTCACCCTGCTTGATTATCGAAATAAGCTGACAAGTAAGGCCAATACGGTCATGACGCGGCCAGTCAAATTTATAAGAATAGACCAGATGTACAAAGATGCCGAAGAGCTTCATGTCAATCACAAAGTCCGTCACTTTCCGGTTCTTATGGGAGAAGAACCACTTCGAAAGAACGTTGTCGGAATGCTAACCATTACAGACTTTTTCAGACATCACTTACATAACTATAACGAAGAAGTCAGAAAGCAGCAGACTTCAAAAGTGTTGGTGTTAGCTTCAGATACCAATGTGCGTAAATACTATGGAAAGCTTTTGCATGGCATAGGGTTCGAAGCCATCTTAGATACTTTAACCGAGGAATCTTTAAGAAGAAGAGAGCAAGTGGGTATTCCTGCTCTCATAGACTTAGATTCTGAAGACAATTTCAGTTCATCGAAGGTCCTTCAGAAAGCCAAAAAATACCCTGGTGAAGTGCTTCTTTTGACCAGTAACTCAAAAACCTATCCGATTATTGCCAGTCACCTTGATGAGGTTCGTCATCACATAGTTATGAAACCGGTCGATTTATCATATCTTATATGGATCTTTAGTCGCGCCACCCTTTCCCGAGAAAGCTAAATCTCATTGTTTTTTCAAAAAGCTACGAAGAGCAGCGGTGGCAGGCTTGTCAATATAGTCCTTATAATTATTGATTTGCTCGACTCTTAAACATGCTTTTGGCAAACTCAACGCACTAAGCCACTGGTGGGGAAGTTTAGTCGACTCGTTTTTACCAAGCAGGCTAAGAGTATGCTCAATCTTGTCATCACAGATATAGTAGCGGCTAAGAAAAACAAGACTAAAAGATTCCCCTGCCTCATCGAAGCTACCAAGAGCCTTCAGTAGGCCAAGTGTATTGGAGCTTTCCGTTTCTCTTTCGAGAGTCCAGGTTTTAAGATCTTTCAGCAGAGTTTGATAAGGAGCTGTTGTTTCCGCTTTGCTCATTCTTTCGTGAAAGTACTTGTAAACTTCGCTATTCGCTGTTTTCCATTGCTCGTAAGCTGCTCGATTAAAGCTCTCACTTTGCTTACGGGATCTCTCAAGGCAGGTTTTTTGAAGAGCAATCAATTGGCGACCATCTTCTTTGGGAATAAACAACAGAAACTTTGTCAAAAACTCATCACCTTGTTTAGCCAAATCACTCCAGAAAGAGTCCGCTTTACTGCGTAGCTGATTACATGTCTCTGCATTTAGTTTGGTCGTTTCAGCAGTTTGACCCTTCTCGTTAGAGGTACGACAGGAAAGAAGGGCAATGCAAAGGATCACGTTGACGATCAGGATATATTTTTTCATCTGTTGCCTCATCAAAAAGATTTATAATCATTAAAACATCGATTAGATTTGATATAAACTAATTTATATGGGAAAGTTGACACTCATCTTAGGCGGCGCGC
>CAZBDM010000097.1:0-4058 GCA_964490675.1 uncultured Oligoflexales bacterium | reverse complement strand
ACATATCTTGGTGAGACTATTCAATATGTCGATTTTTTTCAGATCTCTATTTCTATTTCTTTTACTTTTCGTGTTTAGCCTTCCTCTCTTTGCTAACAGCACAAAATGTATTGGACAAGAGAAGGCCCGCCTCGGTATTATTTACCTGCACGGTTTGATGAATAAAGACAAAAAAACCAGCCATCACGAACAAGTCAATTTCAAAACACTTGCTAAGCTCGCTGAAAAAGAATCTGTAAGAATCGCTTTTCCAATCTCCTCTTGGTGGTATCAAGGGGGTCAATCAAAGAACATGCTTTATTGGCCACGCTCAAAGAAACAGCCTCCTTTTAATCTAACTTCAAAGAATGTCTGGCAGCGTCTCAAAGACCAGTCTTCTGAATGCCTTAAATATCAAGATAAATTAGCGGTCATTGGCTTTTCTAATGGGGGCTATTTCGTTACGCAGCTTTTTTTCGATTGTCCTGATCACAAAGTCCAGTGGTATATGACGATCGGCAGCGGTGGCTTATCGTTTAACCCTAAAACCCTTAAAAAGTGTGGTCCGATCAGATTCTTTACGGGCAAAAGCGACCTGACAAGAAACAAGGCGGCGCGTTTCACTCAACGATTAAAGACATTATCCATCGATGCAAACCACTTCGAATATCCAGGAGGACATCACTTGCCGGCTGATTTATCGCCTTGGTTTAAAAATCTCAAGTGGCTCCAGTAAATGTCCCGTTTACTTAATGACACCCATGTCACGAGCTTTTTTCATCAAATCTTTTTTGTCGTCTTCACTCATTGATTCGAAGGTTTTTTTGAGATTGGCAAGCTGCTCTGGATTCATGTTTTTGAAGACATTAGCCGCTTGACTGATCATGGTGCTCATGTCTACATTTTTCAAGTCTTCCGGCTTGAACTTCGATAGCATTTGAAACGGATCGAAACTCGTTCCAAAAGCCTTTGCAAAAGGATTTTCGCTAGCGGGTTCTTCTTCTTTCTGCTTCTGAAAAAAAATGATCTTTTCAGTGGTCTTCTCGTGATCGATGTCTTTTTGCTTTAGGAAGTCCAAAATCACATTGAAGTTGAGACCCTTTTCGTGGGCGGTCTCGTACATTTTTTCTAAAGGAAGAGCCACCTTCTTTTCTGGAAAGCCGTTCTTGTGCAGCGTCTCAATGATATTAGTGATGAATTGCGCTGATGCATCTGCGTCCATTGGAACCTCCCGTACCTTTCGGTCAACAAACAGACTTCCATGTCTACCAATTCTATCGTTTTTGTCAAGAGGCTCCAATAATTACAACGCGTTATGCGTTGATTTAGTCATATCTGGAACAGATCACTTGGTTGTCTTCGTCGAGATAAGCCCCTTCAAACTCATCCTTTTCGAGATAATACTCGACGCACACCATAAAAGTCCCGGCATCGTCGAGCTCGATGCTCTTATCGATACAGTAATCTTGCAGTTGCGAACAACTTTGCGGTCCTTCTGGCTCCTCTTCGTCAGGTTGTTCGTAGCTCCAGGTAGCGGTCATGCGGGTTTTAGCTGTTTCTACTTTCATCTTGTGCTTTAACCAAAACATGTAACTATAACCTGATATTTGCGCTTCAAATTCGCTGTCTTTGAGATTGATCTGCTCTTCGAATTTGTAGCTTAGGTAATGGTTTTTGCCATTTTCAGCCTGCGAAAAAGGCCCCTGTTCGACGCCATAAGAAGGCTTGAAACTCGTCATTACTGAAAGAGTTGCTTGCTCTCCTCCACCTGAAAGACTTGCTCGACCGTAGACTTTGATGGGGGTTGGGTTGCTGCCTATATTGCCAAAAAGCACTCCCCAATGGGACCACTTCATGGGAATGGCTATACCGTCGAGAGTATAATGACATCTTGCGTTGCGATGCTCGTCAAACTTCATTTTCAGAAGCCCCGCGTAAAAAATCTCAAACATAAATGGAACTTTCGCAACAGTATCCGCTGACCAGCGCTGACGATCCTCGTCGCCCTCAATAAGCTCTGCAGTTTCATTGAGCGACGGCCTGAAAAACTTCTCGTCACCATGATCCCATGTCTCGATTTTCGAAACTTGAATAGATTGCGGACAATCTGATTTTGGTAAAGCGTATGTGGTGTTCGATAGCAAAAAAGTCGCTACGAACAGTGTCAGTTGTTTCATACTTGACTCCTGTGGTTACTGTCATGGCCTTTTAACAAAGCCTCTCCAAGGAACCAAGCGATTTCTTCTGGTGGAAATAGATGTCATTCCCAACGGGAGGAACGAGCGTCGGGAGTCTTTGTCAAGACGCCCGACGAAGCCTTCGGCTTATGATTATGACTGGAAAAAACACCAAGATTTCTGAACATGCGCTGGATACAAGGTGCGGCAAACAAGAGCCGGACGATGGACTTTAAAGTCCATGGCAAGATCACATCGCAATTGCAACGCATGAATTGACCGACGTTCGGAAATCTTTAGTTAATTGACAAGCACTGGGAAATCAAAATTAACCCCCCAGTTAGAATACCAAACCCAATCTTGTTGGCCCCGTTGCATGACGGCGAAGGCCACTTCGAACTCACCCTCGACACCGCTTTCACTGACCTCGATGGCAGAAGGCATGGCATCACTGTAATACACACTGTCAGGATCGTTGGTGAGGGTAACTGAACCTGTAGGGTTTTGACCTCTTGTGCCACTACTGATTTGAGCAAGTTCGTAGTAGTCTTCAAAACGACCTGATATCATTTCCCCATCAAATTCTATATAGGCCTTGACGCTGTCAAATCCGCTAAAAATTCCGTAACGGCTGTCGCCAGCGTGGATCACCCCCGCTCGGCTGTTGTAGATGACCTTAAAGGTCAGAAATCCTTTTTCTTTGTTAACGCTGTAGCAAAAGCTGATCGCTTCTTCATTCTGACACTCGTTGATATAATTGCTTTCCGTTGCTGATGCTGTTGTTGCTGTGCTTATCAGCAACGCGAGCAAAGCTTTCCCTAGCATTCGCATAATTTCCCCCTAAATTTTCGAACCATGAAGATTTCTGCTTTGGTTTTATTGCAAAAGAGCTGACTGGTCAATGCAAAAAAAAATGACGTAGCCCCTTAAAAAACCCGGAGAAATAGAAGCCTTTAAACATTTGACCAAACCAAACCGAAAAGACTTTTAAGGGAATGATCCAGCTTTTTTCAGGCACACACACAATGCCTAAGTTTAATCTTCCTTTAACAATTCTTTACCGTAGATCAAGGCGACGAAAAGCGACGTATTGAGTTGCCTTTGTTTAACATATTATTTTTGTCGGATCTCTTTCTGATGTTGAACTGTCTTTAGTTGTATTGGTTCTCTAAGTGTTGTTCTTTTTTGCGGCTGATGATTAGAGTCATTTAGTCGGTAACTCTCTGTCTTTGAGGCCCTTGATCGCTAGATCAAGGGTCGATCACTTCAATCCCAAAGACCGATATCTGCATCACCGGAGTCTTTACTCAGTGAGGATTGTCCAATATCGGCAACACCCTCTTCCATTGAGAATTCAACCGTACATGTGTAACCACTGACTGAAATGGGAATGGCAACGACAGGATTCGATGACAAGTGAGTAATCTCATGTCCGTAACCTATAAACATTTCCGGAAGACCGATTTGCATATCAAGTCCAAGTTTTTGAAACCTCTGTTTAACTTTACCTAAGACTTGGTTACACATCTCGCCGGTTAAGTCCTTCATCATCTCTTCGTTGAGATCAACCGTAGCACCCATAAAGACTTTTTCTGCCAGCACAGGTAGGAAGTCTTTTTCAAATGAAATCGACATCGAACCGAACGACCCTTGACCGCTAAAAGCCATGACAGCAGAAGAATAATCGGCTGGACGCTGTTCTTTTTTGGCCTCTGGTAGCCCAACTTTTGGTGTCTCCATAATGTAGTCAGCATAACGGAGGCATCAGCTGCGCGGCGTAAAGCTGGCGCGGGCGTTGCGCAAGCAACGGCCGTGACAGTAGCCGGGTCTGCTGCATAATGTGTTGGGCGTTCCGTTGGCACGGGACGCACGCTGGTTGATCTTGGTGCCTCCCCTATGTAT
>CAZBDM010000096.1:5617-11237 GCA_964490675.1 uncultured Oligoflexales bacterium | reverse complement strand
TTTTCTTGCGCGATGAATGGCCTTGTCGCAAAATGACGGATCAGCTGAAAAACTGGGGCGTCAACTCAGCTGTAGAAATTGGCCCTGGCGGTGGAATCTTAACTTCTTGTCTCCTTGATTCTGGAATTTCAGTGACAGCCGTTGAGAAAGATGACCGCCTTATCGAACGACTTGAGGAAATGGCAAGAGAGCAAAATGAAAAAAACGACGTTAAACTTTCGATAGTAAACGAAGATGCTCTTAATTTTGATTACGATCGATGGATAAAAGAAACTCCTGGCATTAAAGCAATCTGTGGCAACATTCCCTATAATATTTCGTCACCTTTACTGACTACAGTTCTCGGTCATTTAGACAAACTTGCTGGTATCAGCTTTCTCGTTCAGCAAGAATTTGGTGAGAGGCTGGCAGCTGCTCATGGCTCTAAAACATATGGTAGTATCAGCGTTTATGCGCAGCTTCGTGCTCAGGTAAAGCTTGAGTTTAAAGTTGGAAGAAAGTGCTTTAGACCTCCTCCAAAAGTAGATAGTGTCGTTATTTCACTCAAGGAACGGACTAAAAAATTTGATGAGCTTCTCTTAAAAAAAGCAGAATCTTTGACAAGACAAGCATTTACTCAGCGGCGTAAGAAGCTTCGCAATAGTATTTCGGTGTTTTTAAAAGATGTTGAAGATGCCGAGCTTGGCATAGACCTTAACCGCAGAGCAGAGACTCTCTCTCCAGAAGAGTTTATCCTACTGGCCGACAAGCTCATCCAAAAAAATGAAAAATAAATGTCCTGCCTTGCTAAAAAGGCGCTTATTCAGCAAGCTCGTCTTCAATTTCTTCATCGACCTGATCAGGTGAGTAGGTTTCCTGAAAGTCTAGGTTGACAGTGACAGTGCCTTCTTCAATACGGGCGCGACAGGCGAGTCTCACATGCCCATCGGTGGGTAGTCCCATCCTTATAAGAAGTTCTTTTTCGTCTTTTTCCATAGGGCGTATCTTACCGTCCACCTCGATGGAAACGCCGCATGTCCCGCAGCGACAAGCAGCGCAACCGTAGCGAATGTCAACCTTGCCGCGGATAGCCGCAGCAAGGATTTTTGAATTTTCAGAAACGTCGATCTCTTCACCCGAAGGTTTAAATATGACTTTAGGCATCAGTCTCCCTAAACAGAGATGGCAAACTCGCGCAGGACATCGTTGAGAGAGGTCTTAAGATCAGTTGAGGGTTTTCTCTCTCCGACAATGTAGCAGCAACTTGTATATATTTTACCACCTTCTACTTCTTTTTCCCTCGTACCTGGCAGAACCACTGCCCTTGGCGGGATATAGCCTTTGATCATTTTGTGATCAGAGGTTCTTGTGTCGATGATTGGGGTCGAAGCTGTGATTGTGACGTTAGATGCAAGGACAGCCTCTTGTCCGACTCTTACCCCTTCGACAACGATACAGCGTGAGCCGATAAAAGCTCCGTCTTCTATGATGACTGGGCTTGCTGAAGCAGGCTCTAGGACCCCACCAAGGCCGACACCGCCGGAAAGATGAACATTTTTTCCAACTTGCGCACACGATCCAACCGTCGCCCAAGTGTCCACCATACTACCCTCTCCCACATAAGCACCGATATTGACGTAGCTCGGCATAAGAACAACGGCAGGCTCCATAAAGCTACCGTAGCGTGCTGTTGCAGGTGGAACGACCCTGACATTTAGCTCTTTGTAGTTTCTTTTCAGAGGAATCTTGTCGTGATAAAGGAAGGGGCCGACTTCGTAATCTTGCATTTCACTGATTTTAAAATAAAGAAGTATGGCATTTTTAATCCAAGCATGAGTGACCCATTCGTCACCTTCTTTAGAGGCCACACGGATTTTACCTTTATCTAAAGCATCGATGGTTGCGACAATCGCGTCTTTGCCTTCTTTTAAAGCCTCGCTGGCATTGTCTTTAATGTTTACGAGGGTGGCCTCGATCGCTTTTTTGAGTTCTTCAATTTGCATATTTACTCCTTATGGTTTTCGATAAATCTTTTAAAGATTTCTAAAGCTTGTCTGGTATCTTTTAAGTCAGGAACCATAGCGAGGCGAAAATAACCTTTAATGCCTTCACCTAGCCATTGGCTTGGGCTTGTGATCATACCTTGTTTAGCTAAGCTCAGGCAAAAATCAACATCATTATCCTTAAATGACTCTGGCACTTTGCACCAAAGATAAAAAGTCGCCTTTGGTTTTTCAGAAACCAATCCGAGATCTTTCATGACCTCGGTCGCCAACTCAAGCCTTTCATCAAAGATTTTGCGACGTTCTAAGACGTGTTGATCGTCATTCCAAGCTTTGACAGCGGCTTGCTGAATAAATGTTGGGTTGCCGAGACCGAAGTTAGCTCTCGCTCTTAAGTGTGGTTTGAGGATGCGGCTATCACCGGCAATCATGCCTGCGCGGTAACCGGTCATTCCAGATCTTTTTGACAGACTGAGAAATGAAATCACTCGGTTGGTCGAAACTGACAGAGGAGAAGTCGGAACAAGGTCAGTATCTTGCGGATTCTCATCCAACTTTGGGTCAAAGATATCGAGATAGCAATCGTCAGACAGTAGAACACAGTCTTTTTTGTGGCACCACTCGATCACCTGCTTCCAATAATCCAGCGGCGCGCATGCTCCAGTCGGGTTGTGGGGGTAATTGAGCCAAATCGCTGCCGCTTTATTTTGAACCTCTTCATCTAAGGTCCAGGGTTCCAGTAAATATCCCGACTGCTGTTCAAGCTTCACTGGATAAGGTATGCCTCCTGCGAAGCTTGTTGAAGATTTGTAGACAGGGTAACCGGGGGTAGGATAAATAATGATATTTTTTCCACCAGCGCGACCGATGAGAGATTGAGCGATATGAAAGACGGCTTCTTTGCTACCTCTTGACGGAATCACCATCCAATCATCTGACGGTTCGAGGGCGAGTCTTCTTTTGAGATAGCTTTGATGAGCCTTTTTTAATTCTTCAGATCCTGCAATAGATGGGTACTGGCTAATTTCCGGTAGACTCCGCGCCACTTCTTCTTTAACAAACGGTGGTGTTTTAATTCTAGGATCACCGGTGCCAAAATCAAAAACAGTTTTGCCTGCTTCAAGAAGGCTGACTTTAATCCTCCTTAACTCTTCCATGGGATATGGCCTGAGGCTTACAGTGTTTTCATTGACAAAAGAAGTATCCGACATAGTCACCTCATGAGGGTTTGACAAAACGATACTGGTAAGAAAGCAGATTTGTCCAGTATCGATCCGGTTTAAAGCCTATTTCGATGCACATTTTTTTGACCGCCGCACGAGTTACAAAACAAGGATCGGGTAGGACTTCAGTGATTGATAAGGTTCCTAGCGGTTTTAAAGAAGCGAAAATTTCCTCGAGAGCCTCTTTGCGGTTCGGGATCTCACCCAGAACAGTGACCATAACAGCTCTATCGTAAACATTCTTTTGCAGAAGTCCTCGGTGTATCGCTGCATTGATGGAAGTGATATTTTCGACCTTATGCTTTTGTGCGCGTCTTTCAAGTTGTTTGATCATACCTTTTTGAACATCAATTGCTGTGATACGGCCATCTCTCCCCAGTCTTTTTGCTGCTGGCACTGATATGCGTCCCGCTCCACAGCCGAGGTCTAAAAGCTTCTGACCGGGTTTTAAGTCGAGCTTATCGACGATAGCTTCATTAGGTGAAACGATTTTCATGTAGGGGTTTTCAAGAAACCAAGCCATCCAGTAGGGCCAAGGAATAATGTAGAAATGACTTATTATACGCCATAAGAGGCTTCCTGTTACAAGAAGAAAGACAATTGCCAGTGTGATAGTCAATGAATCCACAACAAGACCTTATTTCGTCATGACGGCAAGCCACTCAAGCTTATCGGTTTGCGCAAACATGTCAAATGCTTCAATTTGACGAAGCTTAAATCCAGAACGTGTTAGATCTTTTAAATCTCTCGCCAGGGTTTTGACATCGCATGAGACGTAAACAAAGGATGTGGTTGGGTTGTGTGTAAGAATATTGATAAGGTAGAGCCGTGCTGAGTCAGCAAGTCCTTTTCTTGACGGATTGACAACTATAAGTTGCGGGTTTTGTCGGTCTTCTGGAATGACATGCATTGAGTTTTCAACAGGTCCACAAATAAGCTTGATTCTCGATTCAAGTTTATTTCTTTTGATATTATCGTTGCCATCTGCGATAGCGACCGGGTTTTCTTCGATGCCAATAGCATGATATCCAGAGCGTGCAAGCATCATCGCCATTTGACCGGCCCCGCAATAAAGATCCCAAGCCGTTGCGTCGGTCGTTTGGCCTGCAATTTGTTCGACTCTTCTGTAGAGTTGTTCCGCTTGCCAGGGATTGACTTGAAAAAAAGCGGTCGGGCTGATTTCTAGTTGAAGATCACAGAGGCTTTCTCTGAGTCTGTCCTGTCCAGCGATACGTTTGGCTTGGCCGTCAAAGATAACATTGCCAGCCGAGTTGTTAAGAAGGACGTAAGCTGAGTGGATATTATGATCGGTCCCTCGCAACTGGTCTATGATCTGCTTGATAGACTTCTCGCAGCGACTCCCAACTACAAAAGTGACCATCAATTCGTCGGTTAGGTGGCTTGCTCTAACCGCAAGGTAGCGAAGATCACCTTTGTTTGTCGATTCATCCCAAGGAACAAGTGTACTTTGTTCTAATAAGGGTTTTACCGCCCGAATAAATCTACCAATCGAACGAGTATGGATGGGGCAATAAGATAAGTCGACTATATCATGACTTTCCGGCTTAAATAAGCCGATGGCAAAGCGCTCCTCTCTTCTTTGAGACGCTCTAACGGCAAGTTTGACCGTGCTACGGTAAGCCAGTTTTCTTGGTGATGGTACGGGTTCTAATATCTTTGCTGTGTCAGTCACGCCGGTCTCAGCAAGGATTTTTACACCGTTGTCAAATTTTTCTTTGAGGCCTTTCAGATAGTCCTCATTGACATAACGGCAAGATCCGCATGCAATTTTGATCTCACATTTAGAAAAGGGATCCCCAGATGCATTTTTATCGCCATGGGGCGAGAGCTTTTTTCTCTTTTTCACGAGCATGGTTGCAAGTCCGAACGATTCTGTTTTCAAGGAGCAGTGCAAGGTCTGGGCTAGCTTATCATTATCAGTAAAGCCAGTCGTTGAGCTTGCGAGAGATGGGTTTCTTATCATGTTTGCCGGCAAGACGGAAGATCTTTACACCCATTTTAGAGGTGTATTTCTGCCAAGTATCCCACTCTTCGTCGAGTGTTTTAACTGTATACGGGGTGTTAGGAGATTTGGAGCCTTTTGAAAAGGTGTAGCCGTTAAAAAGATAGGTTGCCGTGTGGCGGATCCACCGGTAGCTGACATTTCTCGGGGTTTTTTCCGGCAGCTCAAAAAAGACTAGAATATCTCCATACTTGAGTGGTGATGACTGAGGATCAACCTGATAAAACTTCTGGTTAAGCACGCGCCAAAGCTCATCGTAATTAATCATGACTCTGTGATGGCGATCTTCTCTTTTGACATTGACCTCAAGTGATTGGGGTAACTTCTGGTCTTGGAAGGCGAGGGCCGCGTGGAAGCAGTTAGGACCCCTAAAAATGGTATACTTCTTAACC
>CAZBDM010000096.1:0-5607 GCA_964490675.1 uncultured Oligoflexales bacterium | reverse complement strand
TAACCATCCTTTTTGGGAAAGGAGGCAAAAGGTCCTTGTCAAGATTGAGCGGAAGCTCTCTTTTTACTTTTTTTCTGATATTCACGAGGTCAGCTTTAGAGAGGTAAGGGTCCAGCTGACTAAGAAGCCGTCTTAAAAGTCCAGGATTGTCGCGCAAGGTTTCAGTATGGATTTTTAAATTATGATGCGTCTTGTGAAGACGCTTAATAAAGTTTTTCTTATCGATAAATTTGAATGCTTTTCTGGTCAGCGGTAAATGAAGTTTTGGAGAATTTGGCTTGAGAGATTCGGCCGAGTTGAAGTTGTTTTTTATGAAGTTGAAAAGGTATTCTTCCTTACCTTGTCTAGCATACTTTTTTGCGGTCTTCTCGAGCTGTGGTGAGACTTTTGAGATCGGGATGTAAAGTGGCTCGATTCTCTCATCGTCTTGCCAGTTCTGAAGGCGCAATTTAATTTTTTTACGCGGGATTTTGACAGTCTCTATTTTTTCCTCAATGTCGAGGTGAAGGCTTGGGCGTAGAAGAGATTTTTCAGTAATCCAAGTCGTCTGTGAATTAGAAACATAGACCGCGCGTACCTGACTACTATAAAGTGCCAGTGACAGACAAAAAGCTGAAATAATAGGTCTAAAAATCGCAGTTTTAAACATTTCAAAAATTTCCATAAGCTTTCACGGTTTATAACTGTCCTATTCGGCAAACAGAAAAAAGACTTAACAAAGCCAGGCAGGTAGGCGAATCATTCCTACTTCTGAGATTCGACGGGCTCAGTGTTGAGGGTTTATACTAGATCTACATAGAAGGTTAATCTTTGAACTGCGTTGCTCACCAGGAGACATCTCAATGACAAAAATCCTCATTGCTGACCACTACAAGTCTAGCCTTGTCATGACATCTGAAATCTTCAAAGACAAAATCCCTGGTGTGGTGATTGACGTAGCGTCTTCTGGAAAGGAATGTTTAGAAGCTCTTTCGGAAAACGAATACAATATGGTTGTGGTTGATTTTGACCTACCTGATGCCGATGGTGTCAGTTTGGTTCATGCGTTAAGAAAACAATATAGTGGTCCAATATTGCTGACCGCCTATCCAGATAAAATCGTTGATCAAGCTGTTAACAGTGAACTTTTTGCCTATACGGATGCTTACAACTGGATTCGAAAGCCGGTTAAATTCGATGATCTCGTTAAGCGTATAGACCAATTCATCTTCAAAAAATACCGAACAACCAAGAGATTTGAAACCGACCTTGAGACGATGTTGATTGGTAAAGGAGCTGGGCGTGGCAAAAGGTCTCCAAAAGCAAGTGGTAACATCAAAACATTGAGCGTTGTAGGAGCTTGCGTTAAATTAGATTCTACCTTGAAGATGAAGATTGGTGATGAGATCACCGTTGCTTTTGAGCTCCCAGAATCTATGCAAACAACAGAATCGGGCTCTTTGAAGAAGGCCGAATCGTCAAAGGCGCGGGCCACCTTAAAGTCTAAAGCAGCCAAAATAAAAGGTAAGATAGCCTGGACCAACAAAGGAAAGACGGAAGCTGGTGTCCAGTTTGAGAAGCTATCTGAAGTTCAGAGAAAATCTCTAGAGTCTTTTTTAAAGAGTAGCGACCTACCAGCTGAGTGATACCTAGATCAGTTGCTCAAGCGCTGTAACAATCGAAAAAATTAAAACAAATTATCATTGGCCTTAATGCTTATTAAGGCCTTTTTATTTCTTACCGATCCCCCTAAAGACGTGTAATCAAACTTTCGGATCCGTTCATGAGTGACAAAATTTTCGATAGACTTGAAATAGGTCAAAATGTTTTTGAACTCATCGAGTTCTCTCTTGATCGTCTTATGTCTGATGGCCAGAAAATTAGAGGTCATTACGGTGTCAATGTTGCCAAGGTCCGAGAAGTTGTCAGGATGCCAAAAATTAACCGTCTTTCATCGAGAATTAAGGGTGTTGAGGGGGTTTTTGAATTAAGAGGTATTCCGATCCCTGCGATTAATTTAGCTGTCGCTTTAGGAGACGAGCGTTCCGAAGTTGATGAAGATCAGCAGATCATTGTCACTGAATTTAGTATGAAACGAGCTGGTTTTATTGTTTCGCAGACTCATCGTATCCGGCGTGTTGCCTGGAACAAAGTTCTTCCCCCTGCTTCAGATGCAGGTACATGTATCAACGGCATGACGCTCATAGAAAATAACGAGTTTTTATTCATATTAGATCTAGAAAGAATCCTTTCTGAAATAGAAGGCAAGAATGATTTAAGTAAAAAAGCTGTTATCGAGTCAAAACTGGCTTCCAATATCGAATCTCTTCGTGAGTACGAGCATCAAAAAAGACAGATTCCAATCAGTCCGCAAATGAATACTCAAATGCCTGGTATAGCTGTACAACCTCCATCTGGTGGTATTGGTCGTCATCCGGTCATTCTCCTTATTGATGACTCAAACTTTATCTTAACAAGTGCAAAAAAATCTCTAGAAACAGTTGGTTATAAGGTGGTTACAGCTTCCGATGGAGCTGCGGCCAAACAAATCTTACAAGGTGTCATTAGTGGTGAAGGTAATATTTCACACATAGACGCTGTCGTTTCTGATGTTGAAATGCCGCGACTTGATGGCCTGACTTTAACAAAATGGATAAAAGAAACCCCTGAGCTCAGTGAGATGCCCGTCATTCTTCACACTTCCTTGTCAGGTAAGGCTAATCAAGAAGCTGGCATTAGCATGGGGGCTAATGGATATGTCGTCAAAAATGATATCCGCCATCTCGTTCATCTTCTTTCAGAAATCCTAGGATATTCTCCTGAATCGAGTGTAGTATTTGGGTAGAGGTTTTTATCAAACCTGATCAGTAGACGGTTGAAGACAGGCGTATTCTTGGCAATTCCATCGATTCCTCGTATCGGATTTAAAAATTTATTTATCCTGATGTTAATGACCTTTGTAGGCGGTATCATTCTCGCTGAATTGTACAGGTTTACAGCTCGCTTCATCGGTGATCCCCGTCTCGCTGCGGCCTCAGCTAATTCTCTCTTAACTGTGATTCTTTTGATGGTTGGCCTTAAATTTATCGAAAAAAAAGTTTTTGATGGTAGGCAACTCGGTAGTTTCTTGCAGTTGAAGTCATTTTACTACTATCTGCCGTCCCTTTTAATCGTCAGTTTTTGTCTTTTTGCGGCTCTTATATCTACCTTAGTTGGTGGTGCTGAAAGACAGGCCTTTCCAGCATCCCTTCTATACACCGTTTTATGGGTGCCAATTGTTGAAGAGTTTGTCTTCCGAGTAGGTGTAACTTGGATATTTAAGCGTTGGGGAGGGCTTTTCTGGGCAAGTTATTTCTCGGTCGTGTTGTTTTCTTTTAGTCACTCGTTTCCATCTCTTGAAAATGTCTTAAGTGGTAATGTTGGCTTAAGTTTTCCCCCTCTTCTTTTAGGGATTTTCTGTCAGGTCTTTTATCTTTTGTCGGGAAAGATCTCGACTGCTATTGTATTTCATGGGGTCTGTAATGGTAGTGTGATAATCTTTAATTGGCTTGATCAGCGCTGGCTTGATTGGCTATCGATGTTTTATATTTGAAAAAGCAAATGTCTGACGAAGAAGAAAAAGAACGTAAGATAAAAATTGCCAAGCAGCTCTCGCAAGTTGTTTGTATTTGCAAGGGTATTCCTTTAAGCAAAGTATTAAAGGGACTTGAGGGAAGTGAAACGGTTGAAGACGTAAATCGAAAGGTTGGTACCGGTAAAGGGGGATGTAAGGGGGAACGCTGTGGACCTAGGATAAAGATTCTTCTTAAGAAGATGAAAGAAAAAAACAAAAAGTCCTAACATTTGCGTGGTTAAATCAAACCCCTTTCGACAAGCTCCTTTAACTCAGCAAACCCTTTGATGTAAAAATCGGCATCAGGATGATTGTCATATCTGTTGTTGATATACTGTATACTTTTAAGGCCGGCGTTTTTTGCGCAATCGATGTCTGAACGTTTATCGCCAACCAGAAAGCTCTTATCTAAATCAATATCGAAATCATTTTTGGCTTGATCGATCATACCTGTTTTAGGTTTGCGGCACTGGCACGACATAGCAAAAGGTTTGACGCAGCCGTCTTTGTGATGAGGACAAATATAAAAACGATCGATAGATACTTGGTGGTTTTCAGTGAGTCTTTCTGAAAGAGTTTTGTGAAAGAGGTCGACATCTTCAAGGCTATAGTATCCTCTAGCCACACCAGACTGATTGGTAATGACTAAAATGAGAAATCCTTGGTCTTTGAGAAACGCAAGGGTCTCACCAACCTTTGGAAGAAATACGAGATCTTCTGGTTTAAAAACATAACCTTTGTCTTCATTGATCACACCGTCTCGGTCAAAAAACGCAGCTTTTTTTCTGTTATTTGGCTCTGGCATAGAGTCTCAACCGGTCTTTTTCGAGGGAGGCGTAAGGAGCAACTTTTTTGAAGAATTTTTTATAGACATCGTTGACGTCGGAGATGTGTTGTCCTTCAGAAAGAAGGTAATCGGCGTCTTTTAGCAAGTTTTTTGCTTGCCAGTAAGTTTCAAGTGGCATGCGCAATTCGATGACCTCAACTGTATCTTCATCGATGCCCATCTTGTTTGCAGCAAGATAGACATGTCTGTCGATAATCAGTTGTTTAACGATCACGCCGCTAGCATCCTATTTAGACTTTTTAGTTGTCTTCTTTTTGGTTGTTGTCTTCTTAGCGGTAGACTTTTTAGCGGTGGCTTTCTTAGTTGTTGTCTTCTTAGTGGTAGACTTTTTCGCAATGGTTTTCTTGGTTGTTGTTTTTTTTGTCGTCGTCGCTTTTTTTGCAGTAGATTTACTAGCAGGCTTAGGAGCTGATTTTTTGGTTGTCGTCTTCGCCTTTGGAGCCTCTTTTTCTTTCTTTTCAGCCTTTGGTTTCACGTCGGCTTTTTTCTCAGCTTTCGGCTTAGCTTCAGCTTTCTTTTCAGCCTTTGGTTTCGCTTCAGCTTTTTTCTCAGCTTTCGGCTTAGCTTCAGCTTTCTTCTCAGTTTTAGGCTTATCTTCTAACTTTGGTTCTACGCTAGGAGCTACTTCAACAGAAGGGGTTTCGTTGTCTTCGTCTTCCCCGCCCTTTACAAGAGCATCGTAAGCTTCAAAGTCGGATTCCTGGACTTCTTCGTGAACAGTTTTAAAGAGGCGTGGCCATAAAGTGCGGTCTTTTCTAAGCCAAGCTTCGAATAGTTTTCTAGCTGAGCGGTTAAGAAGCGCTTCTTTTGTGAAGTACTGACTAAAGTCTGCGGGTTTATTCTTAGATTTTAACTCTCTTACGTGATGGGGTAAGATGAGCAACTCAGAGCTTCTTGCACGCAGTACCACTGTACCTTGGGTATGCATGATTTCAACCGGTAACACTCAGATAGCCTCCTAAATAATAAAGCGCCATAATAGCAAGTTCCTCGGGAGGGGCAAACTTAAAATGAGAGCACGGTTAATTTGGGCTTCTGCGTGATTGGCAGTTGGCATCTTCACCAGAAAACTGTCCTTCACTCTCCAAGAATGCCGCGGCCTTATGGCGGGATCGGTAAACCTTAAAAGGATATTCCTTTTGGGCGGGACTGTAGCCGATGACGTCTT
>CAZBDM010000095.1:10831-11274 GCA_964490675.1 uncultured Oligoflexales bacterium | reverse complement strand
TTATGGTGAGATCGGATCTAGCAGCATCTGGAGTGATGTTTTCGATCGATACGGAAAGCGGATTTTCCAATGCTGTTTTAATCAATTCAGCCTATGGCCTTGGAGAAAACATCGTGCAAGGTTCGGTCAATCCTGATGAGTTTTATGTCTTCAAACCCACTCTCAAGCAGAATAAGAAGCCAATTCTTCAAAAACACCTCGGCTCCAAAGAATTTAAGCTCATCTTTGATCAAGGCGGTAGTAAACAGGTTAAAAACGTTCCTGTTTCTAGTCAAGAAAGACAACGTTTTTCGATCAGCGAAAGTGAAATTCTGCAACTCGCAAAATGGGCCTGCGATATTGAACAATATTATTCAGAACTCCATGGAAAGCCGACACCAATGGATATGGAGTGGGCTAAAGATGGCATCACTGGCCAACTGTACATCTTACAGGCGCGCCCA
>CAZBDM010000095.1:10135-10821 GCA_964490675.1 uncultured Oligoflexales bacterium | reverse complement strand
GCCCAGAAACGGTTCAATCGCAGAGACAATCTACCGAACTTGAGGAGTATAAGTTAAAAGAAAAGAGCAAAACCCTAGCAACAGGGAGAGCGATCGGTGAAAAAATTGCCACGGGAAAAGTGCGTGTCATAAAAGATGTCTCTCACTTGGAAGACCTTCAACCAGGCGAGGTCCTTGTCACTGATAAGACCGATCCCGATTGGGAACCAATGATGAAAAAAGCTGCCGCCATTGTCACCGATAGAGGCGGTCGCACCTGCCATGCCGCCATTGTCAGTCGCGAGCTCGGCCTCCCAGCAATCGTTGGAACAGAATCAGGCACAAGCTTACTAAAAGATGGCACACCAGTGACGGTATCTTGTGGTGAAGGAGAAATTGGTCACGTTTACCAAGGGGAGCTCAATTTTGAGGTAGAATCAATCAATTTAATGAGCTTAAAAAAACGGCCGAAAACCAAGATCATGATGAATCTTGCCAATCCAGAGCAGGCTTTTCACCTATCGCAACTTCCTAATGATGGGGTGGGATTGGCAAGAATGGAATTTATCATCAATCACAACATTAAAGTCCATCCTATGGCCCTTCTCCACATTGATGAGCTTGAAGACCGAAAAGAAAAACGAGCGATCGAAACACTAACCAAACAATACACCGACAAACCAGACTACTTTGTCGATAATCTTGCC
>CAZBDM010000095.1:0-10125 GCA_964490675.1 uncultured Oligoflexales bacterium | reverse complement strand
CCCAGGGAATCTCTATGCTAGGGGCAGCTTTCTATCCAAAAGATGTCATCGTTAGGATGAGCGACTTTAAAACAAATGAGTACGCTAACCTCCTCGGTGGTCGTCAGTTTGAGCCTCATGAAGAAAACCCAATGATTGGCTTTCGGGGGGCATCTCGCTACTACAGTGAGCGTTACAAAGCTGGCTTCGCTCTTGAGTGCCAAGCGATCAAAAAAGTGCGAGAAGATATGGGACTCAACAATATCAAAGTGATGATCCCGTTCTGTCGAACCATTGAAGAAGGCAAAAAAGTTCTTGACGTTATGGCCGAACAGGGGCTTGAACGTGGTAAAGAGGGACTTGAGGTTTATGTCATGTGTGAGATTCCCAGTAATGTTGTCTTGGCAGAGCAGTTTGCTGAAATCTTTGATGGTTTTTCCATCGGCTCTAACGACTTGACGCAACTGACGCTCGGTGTTGATCGCGACTCAGAGCTTCTTTCTGATATATTTGATGAACGCAATGAAGCTGTAAAAAAAGTGATTTCTGATGTCATTGGCAAAGCAAAGAAAGCTCATCGAAAAATTGGTATCTGTGGGCAAGGACCAAGTGATTATCCAGAATTTGCGGAATTTTTAGTAAGACAAGGCATTGACAGCCTCTCTTTAAACCCAGATTCATTGATTAAGACGACAGCTAAGATCTTAGAGATAGAATCATGAAAGAATCGATGTCAATCGCTGAGTCTTCATTTGTCATCACAGTTGATCAACTTAGGCAATTGTTTGATGCTGTGAAAGAGCAGGGCTACGAAATGATTGGTCCGATGGTTAAGGATGGAGTTATTCAACTTACAACACTTAACTCATTTGACGAACTTCCTGTCGGCTATAGGGACTATCACGAAGCCGGAACATATCGCCTACAAAAGACTGAAGATGGCTCTTTCTTTAAATATACGGTTGCACCACAATCGATTAAAAACTTTCTTTATCCACCTGAACAAAGGCTCTTTAGAGTCGAGCGCAAAGAAGACGACTTTAAAGTCATTCCTGAGAGTGAAGCACCAAAAAAACACGCTTTTTTTGCTATTCGCTCATGCGATCAAAAAGCCATCGAAGTTCTTGATAAAGTATTCCTGAACAAGACAAACAATGACATCAATTACTTTAATCGCAGGTCGGAATCTTTTATCATTACCGCCACCTGCTTAGAGCCTTCGTCAGTTTGTTTCTGCACATCTATGGGACATGGCCCGAAAGCCTCCGGTGGTGACATACACTTGACAGAAATCAATCAAGACGAAGATCCATACTTTGTCGTTGAGATTGGATCTGAGAGAGGCAAAGATCTCATCGCTAAGCTTTCCTTACCAGAGGCTCAGCAAGATCAAAAACAAGAAGCTTTGCAAGTGGTTGAGACTTCGCTGGCAAAAATTTCTAAAACACTCCAGCATGAAGATCTAGCCAGTCACCTCGATACTATTCTTAAGCACGAGCACTGGAAGGATGTTGCAGATCGTTGCCTTTCATGTGCAAATTGTACAATGGTTTGTCCAACTTGTTTTTGTTCGACGGTCGAAGACCGCTCGGATTTAAGCGGAGATCATAGTGAAAGATGGCTTCTTTGGGATTCATGTTTTACCAGCGACCATAGTTATGTTCATGGCGGTAGCTTGCGGCCATCACGGGCGTCAAGATACCGCCAGTGGTTGACCCATAAGCTGATTACTTGGAAAGAACAGTTTGGTCAATCAGGTTGTGTTGGTTGCGGCCGCTGCATCAGTTGGTGTCCAGTTGGTATCGATTTAACTGAAGAAGTGAGGGCCTTACAGAATGAGCTTTAAAAAAATCCCAGATCTACTGTCTGAACACGAGTTCTTCAAAGACTTTCCGAAAGACTCTCTCGATCTCATTGCTGGCTGCGGTAAAAATGTTCACTTTAAACCGGATGCTTACATTGCTCATGAGGGTGACGCCGCCGATCAGTTCTACGTTATTAAAAGTGGATCAGCTGTCATCGAGATTCATTCACCGAATAAAGGCGTCCTACAAATCATGAGCCTAAAGGGTCATGATATTGCAGGCTGGAGTTGGATTTTTCCCCCATACAAATGGAATTTCGACTTACGAGCGACAAGTGAATTATCGATGATCGCACTCGATGGAAAGTGTTTAAGACAGAAGTGTGAAGAGGACCATAGTCTTGGTTACTATCTCATGAAGAAGTTCGCTATGATTATGACTGACAGACTCAAGACTGCGCGCATGCAAGTTCTCGATATTTACGGTTGATGAAATGGATGACAGAGACATACAAAATGCCTGGTTACCAAAGCCTTGGAAGGTGATTGGCAAAACAATAGAAAACGACAATACGGTAAGCCTTTCATTGACTCCCTGTAACTCTCACAAGCTTGACATCAAAGCCGGCCAGTTTCACATGCTTTATAGTTTCGGCATTGGTGAAATCCCGATCTCCTTTAGCCAGATCGCATCATCATCGGTGTCACACACTATTCGTAATGTAGGCGCTGTATCAAAAAGCTTAGCTAGTAAAAAAATCGGTGATGTCGTTGGTGTTCGCGGTCCCTTTGGTAGTTACTGGCCTCTTGAGGAAGCTTTCGGCAAAGACCTTTTAATCATAGCTGGCGGACTTGGTATCGCACCATTAAAACCGGTGATCGAGGATTGTATCAAGCATAGAGGAAAATTTGAGCGTGTTTCATTGATCTACGGTGCAAGAGATCCTGATCAGTTGATCTTTAAAGACCTCTATGATCGCTGCATAAAAGCGCAGATAGAGACAACCTTTACCGTAGATGCCGCCCAAGGCAAGTGGCCCTTTGATATTGGTTTTGTCACTGAATATATTAGAGAATCGGTTACTAATCCGCAGAAGACCCGTGCTTTTATCTGTGGACCAGAAATTATGATGCGTTTTTGCCTTCAAAAGCTGATATCTCTAGATATCGAAGCTCAACATGTGTTTCTTTCCATGGAGCGAAGTATGAAATGCGCTTTAGGCTATTGTGGTCATTGCCAGCTTGGACCTCATTTTGTCTGCAAGGATGGACCCGTCTTTAAAGCATCATATCTAGAGACACTGATCCAAGTAAAGGAAGTTTGATGGAGGAAAAAAAGAAAAAACTCGCTGTTTTCAAATTCGCCTCCTGTGATGGATGTCAGCTAAGCGTTCTAGACCTTGAGGATGACTTGTTGTTACTGAGCGACAAACTTGAGATTTCTTATTTCCTTGAAGCGACGTCCCGCATTGAACCTGGACCTTACGACATCAGTCTTGTTGAAGGATCAATAACCACTGAAGAAGACAAAAAGCGCATTAAACAGGTCCGTAAGGATTCAAAAATTATGATTACAATCGGCGCCTGTGCTACTGTTGGCGGTATTCAAGCGTTACGAAACTTCAAGGATGTCAGTCAATTTATCCGGCAAGTCTACGCCCACCCAGAGTACATCGACACCCTTGAGAAATCTCATGCTATAAAAGAATTCGTACACGTCGACTTTGAACTCACCGGTTGTCCGATTAATAAGTATCAATTAAGAGAGCTCATCGCTTCATTCCTTTGGCAAAAAAAGCCGAATATTAGACAAGAAAGTGTTTGTGTTGAGTGTAAAAGACAAGGTCAAGTCTGCCTTGTCGTGACTAAAGGAGAAGCCTGTCTTGGTCCTGTAACACAAGCGGGTTGTGGTGCTCTTTGTCCGAAATATGCACGTGGTTGTTTCGGGTGCTATGGCCCAAAAGAGAACGCTCATCCAGCCCCCCTCAGCGACAAGCTTAAAGAACTTGGTCATGACAGCTTGGCTATGCATCGACTTTATCGCAATTTTGTCGCAGCTGCCGAGTCATTCGTAAAAGAGGCGCAACGTCATGAGTAAAGAGCAGGATTCATCCTACAGAAAAATAAAAGTCGACTGTTTAACACGTGTCGAAGGGGAAGGGGCTCTTTATGTTAAGATCAGAGATCAGCAGCTGCTAGATGTGAAACTAAAAATTTTTGAACCCCCACGTTTTTTTGAAGGATTCTTAAGAGAACGTAGCTTTGAAGAGGCGGTCGACATTACCGCGCGGATTTGTGGGATCTGCCCAGTGGCATACCAAATGAGTGCATGTCATGCCATTGAGTCGTGCTTTTCAATCCATATCCCCACCCATATTAAAGACTTAAGACGACTACTTTATTGTGGTGAATGGATTGAAAGTCATCTTCTTCACATGATTTTTTTACACTCTCCTGATTTTTTAAGGGTTCCGGATGCACTCACTCTTGCTAAAGATCACAAGGAAATAGTCAGCAAGGCTCTCGAAGCTAAAAAATTAGGTAACCGTATTGTAGCTCTACTTGGGGGACGAGAGATTCACCCCATTAATGTCAAAGTTGGAGGTTTTTACAAACTCCCGCCAACAAAAGATATGAAAGCTCTGCTCAAAGATCTGGAGACTTTTACACCACAGCTAATCTCTCTTCTGCGTTGGATCTCAAATTTTAAATATCCAGAGGTCGCATTTGACTATGACTTCGTATCTCTCAAAAATGATTATGAGTATCCATTTAATGAAGGGCAGGTTGCATCCAGTAAGGGTAAAAATATTTCTGTCGACCAGTTTCTCAATCATTTTAAAGAGCATCATGTTGAATATTCCACCGCTTTGCATGCGACCAGAGTTGGAGGTGATGCCTACCTAACGGGACCTTTAGCTAGGTATTTTCATAATTACGATAAATTACCTGACTTTGTTAAACAGCATGCTGAGAAGCTTGGGCTTGCTCAAAGCTGTGTCAATCCTTTTCGAAGTATTCAAATTAGAATGCTTGAAGTGATCTTTGCCTTCCATGAAGCTCAACGTATTCTGCAAACCTATAACGAGCGCTTAGATGCGCATGTTGAGGTCAATAAAATAGCAGGTCTCGCCTACGGGGCGACCGAAGCGCCGCGAGGAATTTTGTTTCATCATTATCAATTGGATGATGACGGTAAGATCTTAAAAGCAGCCATCATACCTCCTACCAGTCAAAACCAGAAAAGAATCGAGCAAGATTTACGGGGAGTTATCGAGACTAATATCAATAAACCACAAGCAGAATTAACTCACCTCTGCGAACAAACGATTAGAAATTATGACCCCTGCATCTCTTGCTCAACTCACTTTTTGACATTACATGTAGACCGTCAATGAAAGACAATAGAGAAAAAACCCTTTTAATTAGTCTCGGCAACATTTTTCGAAGTGATGACCGGGTTTCTTTTGAGATCCTAGAGATCCTAAAAGAGGATCTTAAAGAGAGGTGTGACTATTTCGCGGCTGGAGATGACTTCACTCACTTACTTGACCTTTGGCATGATCGCCACGTCATTGTCATCGATTCATATAAGGCTGAATTAAACGAAATTGGCCACATCAAACAGGTTACTCTCGAGGAAATGACAAATCCTGTAACCTTTACAAGCCATAAAACAACCCTACAAAGCACCTTCCAGTTGGCTCAGGTACTTGATAAGCAACCTAAATCTATACAGTTCATTGCATTGGGGGCTCAGCGATTTTGTTTTGGTCAGGAGGTCGATCCACGCGTTAAAAAGAGCTACCAAAGAGCTGTAAATTTAGTTAAAACCCTAGTCGTTTGATAGCTAGACCCTTCCTTAAGGATGTGAAGAACAATGAGCGAGAAAGAAAAAAACACCGATATCTTTTCAAAGATCCCGCAACTAAATTATAAGGAAGACGCTTTAGAAACATCTCTAGAAGAATTTCGCAAAGTCATTGATTCACGTAGATCAGTGCGTGTCTATAAGGAAGATCCGATACCAGAGGACGTCGTTCGAGAGTGCCTTGAAATGGCACTTCTTGCCCCTAACTCCTCAAACCTACAGACATGGCAGTTTTTTTGGGTCAAATCACCTGAAAAGAGAAAACAAGTGGTTGAGGCATGCTTCTCGCAACCAGCAGCCAGAACGGCATCCGAGCTCATCGTAGCCGTCGCCCGTATCGACGTTTGGAAAGATCACTGTAAAAGAATGGTCGAGGTTCTTAAAAATACCGAACCTCCCGCACCCAAAAGTGCCTTTGCTTACTACCAAAAAGTCATACCTCTCGCCTACACCATGGACCCATTTGGTTTGCTAGGTCTTTTAAAATGGCTTGTCGTCAACACAGCTGGGGTCTTTCGTCCGACCCCTCGCGAACCAACCAGTTGGGGTGACATTAAAACTTGGGCTGTTAAAAGCTGCGCACTCGCTTGTGAGAATCTTATGCTTGCTTTCCGAGCCGCCGGATACGACACCTGCCCCATGGAAGGCTACGACTCAAAGCGGCTTAAAAAAGCCCTTCACTTATCTCGGAAAGCACTTCCGGTTATGGTAATTAGTGCTGGAAAAAGGGCCGATAACGGGGTTTACGGTGCACGAATTCGTTTTCCTTCAGACGAGTTTATCATTGAGGTTTAAGATCATGATCTAACTCGCTTTTCTAGGGCTCGATTCAATTGCGAGCGCTTCCGACTGGAGAGGCCAAGATACTTCAAAAACCGTTCCTTGCTTACCTGTTTTGATCAGCTTTAAATAACCTGAAAGCTCTTCTACAGATTGTTTGACGGCATTCATTCCGATGCCACGACCGGAGAGGAATGAAACACTATCTTTAGTTGAGAAGCTGTCGGCAGAAATAATCTTAATAATGCTTTCAGATGAAAATTCGCCATTTGAAGGAGCGTCTGGAACCCGCTCTTTTAATTTCTCTATTCTAATCCCTTGACCATCATCGAAGACCTTGAGATAAACCATGCTATTTTTAACTTCGATACTAACACTAATATGTCCAGCAGCATCTTTACCTTCAGCTTGTCTTTCAATAGGTAACTCTATACCGTGATCAACTGCATTTCTTAGCAAATGAGTCAGAATAATATTTGTCATTCTAAAATCATCGTTTTGGAGAACCCAATCGGATTTGATCTCAACCTGGACCTTCTTACCTAGATTCTCAGCAATGGAAGATATCGAGCGTTCAAGTTTGAAGAGAAAAGCTTGCCACTTCTTCTCAGGCAGATGAAATTCCCCTTGATTCCCTTCAATCAACAAATCACAAAGGTCATGTAAGCTTTTTAAACCTTCGAGTAGGTATCTTGCTTTTTGATTAAGGCCTTGAAGATCAGAGGAATCGAGAGCTTCATCATTGTCAGAGAAATAGGTTAGCAATGTTTCAGCTTCATGAGCGAAGTTATTCAAATAGTCGATTTCAAAGGTTCTGACGCCACCTTTGATGGTATGAACTTTCCTAAAAATATCTCTAACATTTGACCTAGATAGTGTTTTAAGTTGAGTCGTCACTTGTTGCGCTAAAGGAAGTAGCTCACGCACACTCATATCAAGAGCAGCAAAGTCTTTAGGGTTACTCATTGTATCTCGTAACTGACCGACTGCTTCTAAGATTGAACGATTGGTATAACCGACATTATCCTCAAGTTCTTCAAGACGAGTTATATCAGTAAATGTAACGAGTATATGGTCCATTTCGTCATTAGCACTAATAATGGGGACAAGATTAAAAGCTATCTTAATTGGTGGATTTTCTGGACCATCCCTAAAATAGTCAAAGTTCTTCGGAAAGTTATCGACGAGCTCATTAAATTGGCTAGGAATGAAAAGTTCGAAAGCACAGGAAATAACTTCAAAAAACTCATTCCTTTTCTTTTGATTATCTTTGCTGATGTTTTCGACCGGAAAAAATAGATCATCGATGCGTTCACCGGAAATCGAACTGACTCCCAGGATATCTTTGGTTGCACGCGAGTAATCTGAAGCAATACGCAAATCACTATCTACGACAACAAGACCCTCATCGATTGACTCCAGGATTTCTTTGGTTTTTAGATGCTGACTATGAAGTGCTTTAAAAGAGTCATTAATCATCTTCGACTTAGTTTTCAGGGAAGATAACATCTTTTCTAACGATTTTCCTAACGCGTCATTTTCTGATACATGATTGACTTTTACGTCCAAACTCCCAGAAGCAATCTTATTCGCCAGTTCTTCCTTAGTCTTAAGGGAAACAAGCATAGCTTCTAGCGCATATCCTAAACGGTCGTTACTCGACAAAATATCAACTTCAACCGTTAGATCACCTTCAGAGATCTTATCGGCAATCTCAGCTCTTTTGGTCATGTTATTGAAGAGGTTTTTGGTTTCATCAAAAATCGCTCCAAAGACGTCCTTAGGGTAGCTAATTTTCGGGAAAAACAAATCGCCTCGCGACATATTGACTGTTAGTTCCTTAAGAACTCTGAGTCTTTTACTCAATCCATAGATCAAAGAACCCTGAATAAGGCTAGCCAAGATAAAAAGAATCAATGCAGCGACAAGCCCCGTATTTCTAAATGAATCAAGCAGCTTGTTCTCGTTCCTCGCCTGAGAGGTAATAGCTGCGGCTTTGTTGTTAAACTGATTCAAGAGAGTGATTTTTTCGTTGATAATTGCAGCATCGTTTTTCTTGAGTTTGCTCATGATATCTTTATTGACGTCTACATATTGACTAAATGTTTGATTGTTTTCGTTTATGAGGGCCAAGACGTGTGCCGATGTAGAGACAATAGTCGCCTTCAAGATATTTTTTTCAAACTTCTCCACCATTTTATCGAGTTTTTCAAAAAATGGTCTTGTGTTATCACGCTGCCAGTATTTTTCCTGAGATTTCATCTTTTGTTTAATCGCTTCTAATTGGCTTTCGACTTTTTCTTGGTCAGTAAACTTGCCATTGGCAAAGGCTTGAGTAAAACTGTTGCGCAACTCTCTAAAGTCATGAAGTTGTTCGATCAGAAAGAAGACTTGCAGGAGATCTGCAGATAAGATTTGCTCGACTTCTTTTGAAAAGGTTGCAAAGGATGCAGTGGTTTTTTCGAGGTTTTCGATACCTTTTTGCGATTCTTTGATGATGTTATCGGTGCTTGTATAGAAAAATAAGGTAAAACCAATCAGAAAAACAAGCAAAAGGACAGTATTGGCATACAACAAAGTATGCAAGGGCACGATACCTAAGTTTTTTGATCCATTACTCTTCGACAAGTTTTCATCCTCTTCGACCTCATAGATTTCGGAAAGTTCTCTAGCATGATTAAAAACAATCTCTTTCAGATTCGTAATATCTCATCCACACTGCCGAAATCCCTAGGGAATTTCTTTGCAAAATTCGGATAAGCAAGCCGAATTCTGGGTAATTTCGATGATCATTGAGAGATAAGAAATTTTTGTGGGTTTATTTGATTAACGAAAAATGGAATCACCGAGGTGGTGATCCCATTTTTGGTTGGTTTGATTTTTAAGTTCACTTCACGTCAAACTTACTACATTTTGAAACATGGGAGTAGATATACTCACACTTACCAGATTCAACCAGCTCTTCACGAGAATTAAACGGCGCACCGGTGATATTACCACTAATGGAAAGTGCTCTTGACTGATCAAGCTCTCTGATGTCAGCACTATCGAAGAACAATACATGTGCATATTGACCGTTCTGCAAACGTGCGACAAGAGCGATATCATTGAGTCCTGGCCCACCAAGAACAGAAAGATCGAAAATCGGGCTGTAAAAATTAACCTTTGCAAGAGTGAAGTTACCCAGTCCACTAGACTTTAAAAGATCAACCTTAATTTCAGTTTCAGAGGTACGCTCAAAACGTAAAGTTGGTCCACTCTTATGGACACCAGAGTTGCGATACTCTGTGATAAGAGTCTTCGATGATCCAACAGTACGTAAATCGTTTTCAATCGGTTGACCGTAAGTACGATAAGGAGCCCCGACATCATCATTTAAAAGAAACGGTAGTTCATTCGACTCTTCCACTTCGACAGTCGGGTGAACATCCGGGAAGTAGGTTCGGCAGTCATTATCATTTACATCGAAATCGACAAATCGACCAATCCCAAAGTCGCGGTCAACACCTTCAGGAAAGCTGAGACAAGCATTGTAACGAGGTAGGTCGATCTTCACATCATGGACGACCTTTCCATCCTGACTTCTCGTTCCTTGCATCGACCCATGATAGCTGAGGTATTCCATGCCATATTCATTCGATTCGATATAAAAATCCTCATCGTCCAGATCGACCTTCTCTTCAATGTCAAC
>CAZBDM010000094.1:6328-11322 GCA_964490675.1 uncultured Oligoflexales bacterium | reverse complement strand
GACAATACTAGTGCCGATGCCTTGCGGGCTTTTGCTCAAGAGTTTTATGGTGAAGATAGAAAAGTAAGATGCTCGACGACATCAAATAGCGAGTGGCACTGTGAGTGTTTACAAATGCCTGGTATGATCTAAACTCCATTAAAATTGACAAAAAACAATTCCGGCTCAGCTTTATCTTTAAAGGTTGGGACCGGAATTGAAGCTTCAGCCGAGAAGATTACTCTCCCAAAAGGGCTTTTACAGAAACAGGACAGATCGGGTTGATCAGTTCTTTCATAGCAACCGCCAGTTTACGGATTTCCCATTGTGCGCCTTCATGATCACGCAACTTGATAAAGTTAACCACCGCCTCAAGAGATCCTGTCCAAGTCAGAGTATTCATAAAGCCGATCGGTAAAATCATTCGAGCTTGTTCTTTACAAGCACCGAGGCTCAGTAACTTTTCGTAGGCTTCGTAAGCCGATTTTAAGGCCTTATTATAGACTTCAATGGCTTCATCATTTTTATCGATCACTTCATCCGGTAAAGACGCTTGCTTGTTGGACTCATGTTGGCGGCGGAAGGCTGTAATCTCATGGAATTTTGGATCAAAAACAACGTATCTACCTGAAATTTCATTCCAAACAGTAGCTGCTTCACGAAACTCTCCTGAGGTAAAAGCACAGCCCACCTGATGCTTATAAAGTTGGCGACATACCACCTCTGAAGTGTGGATCACAAAGGTAAACTGCATGTGACGGAAGGGACTCATATGCTTGTGACGCGCAAGGTAGCGAATGAGCTTGGCATCAGAGTCATCGAAAACTTCTTTTCTTTTGCCAAAGGAAACACGCGCCGCATTGACCACAGCTAAGTCGCCATTTCCCATATAATCAGCAAGTTGGACGTACCCATCGTCAACTGGAATGCGCCTAAGATATTGAGCTCTTTTATCTTCTTCAGTCATGGCCCCGCCAGCCTCGGCAGCATGAGTACGCTCACTTCTAAGCGGTGAGTCTTTTTGTTCTTTTGTTACAGAATCAGTTCGTGCATCCATTATCGGGGATCTCCTTAAAAACATCTCGCAATTTGAATTTGATAGTACAGAAAATTTAAGAAGGTGCAAAGGTGTGCTTTTGTTTCAGCCAAATCTTTAGGACTTGCAGCGCTGCAGGAGTCAAGCCACTGATACGCGAAGCTTGCCCGAGGGTCTCTGGTTGAAATCTTTTGAGCTTTTCGACCACTTCGTTGCTCAGGCCAATCACCTGATCATAGTCGAGATTTTGTGGTATTTTCACTTTCTCGAGTGATTCAGTTGATTTAATGCTGCGCTTTTCGCGGTCGATATATCCTTGGTACTTAACCTCTATTTCTAAACGTCTTCTTAACCTTCGGTCGATACATTTTAGTTCCGGTACAAAAGGCGTGATTTGCTCGATATCACATTGTGGCCTTTTTAAAAGCGTCGCAAGCTTGCTGCCTTTATTGTCGTTGCCTTGGTAGAGGGATTCAGGAATCTCGTAGCTCCCGACATTTCTTTTTGAAAGCACTTCTAGACCGAGCTCGAGAGAGGCCATGCGCTTTTTAAACTTTTGAAAATCAATATCGTCGACAAGTCCTGCTCGATGACCGACCTCAGTTAGACGCAGGTCAGCATTGTCCTCTCTGAGAAAAAGACGATGTTCGGCACGTGAAGTAAACATCCGGTAAGGCTCTTGAGTCCCTTTTGTAATGAGGTCATCGATAAGGACGCCAATATAAGCCTTGGCACGCGATAAAACGACAGGATCACGATCGAAAACCTGCTGCGCTGCGTTCATACCAGCGATTAGACCTTGAGCCGCAGCTTCTTCGTAGCCAGTTGTCCCGTTGATTTGTCCCGCTAGAAAAAGTCCGTTGACCCTTTTTGTTTCAAGGGTTGCTCGCAATTCGGTGGGGTCGATAAAATCGTATTCAATAGCGTAACCAGGCCGAATGATCTCAACATTTTCCAGACCTTTAATGGTTCGTAAAAAGCTGATCTGCGACCTGAGGGGCAAAGATGTCGACAGTCCGTTGGGATAAACCTCACATGTACCGTAGCCTTGCGGCTCTAGAAAGATTTGATGACGCTCACGATCGGGAAACTTAACGACTTTATCTTCTATCGATGGGCAATAACGCGGTCCGATTCCTTTAATGATTCCACTAAATAATGGCGACTCTCCTAGTGACTGCTGGATGGCTTGATGAGTGTTTTCATTGGTGTAAGTTATGTGACAAGGGATTAAGCGTTGGTTGATCGCGTCTGTATGAAAACTAAAAGGGATGATGTCTTCGTCAGAATGCTGAACCTCTAAAATATCCCAATTGATCGTTTTACTGTCTAATCGGGGTGTCGTCCCTGTTTTCAAGCGCCCAACACGGAATCCTTGCTTTCTCATAAACTCAGCAAGACCGATGGAGGGCGCATCTCCAGCACGACCTGCGCTGGTCCTTTCAGAACCGATATGAATCAGACCATTGAGAAAAGTACCAGTTGTGATAATCACACGAGGCGCTCTCACCGTACCAAAAATATTAGACTTGATTCCAACAACTTGCGGCCTTTCGCTGTTTTTGTCCATAAGAAGACTGATCACTTCATCCTGGCGGATATGAAGGTTCTCCTGCGCCTCAAGACAATGCTTCATGTAGCGGCTGTAAAGAAACATATCAGCTTGGGCACGCGATGACCAAATCGCAGGACCTTTGCGACGATTAAGGACACGGAACTGGATGCCCGTTGCATCGATCGCTTTAGCCATTTCGCCACCAAGAGCATCTATTTCTTTAACCAAATGTCCTTTGGCGGTCCCTCCGATAGCAGGATTACAGCTCATAGCCGCAATTTTCTCTACCGACTGGGTCATGAGAAGAGTGCGTGCCCCGATTCTCGCCGCGGCCAAGGCTGCTTCGCAACCAGCGTGCCCAGCTCCCACGACGATGACGTCAAATGTTTCCACTGATTACCCTTCAAGTTATTTATTTGAGTGATCTTTTTCTCATTTCTGTCTAAATAGCAGGCAGATTGTTTTACCTAAGATTTACGACTAAATCAATGAAAACTGGCGAACTCTGCAACTGTTGCGTGTTCTTGCTTTTAGGGGGTAATTATGTAACCTTGTCAGCCAGACGAGGATATAAAAGCACGAAAGGAAACGCGATGGGTGTTTTTAGTTCGGTGGAGTCTATGGGCCACGAGCAGGTCGCATTCTGCCATGACGGTGAGACAGGGTTAAAAGCTATTATTGCTGTTCACGATACAACTTTAGGGCCTGCCCTTGGAGGCTGCCGCTTTTGGAACTACGGTAGTGAAGAAGAAGCTATATTCGACGTCCTACGACTTTCTAAAGGAATGACTTACAAAGCAGCTGTCGCTGGCCTACCACTTGGTGGAGGAAAATCTGTCATCTTAGGCGACCCTAAGAAGCTCAAATCTGAAAAATTCTTTCGTACCTTTGGACGCTTTGTCGATAGTTTAAACGGCCGTTATATAACCGCCGAAGATGTAAACATAAAAGTCGAAGATATGAACGCTGTGGCAAAAGAAACAAACTACGTTAGCGGTATCACCACACGCGAAGGAGGATCTGGCGATCCTTCACCAGTCACTGCGCTTGGTGTTTTTAGTGCGTTGAAGGCATCGGTTAAGTTTAAGCTGGAAAAAGACTCTCTCGCTGGCTTGACTGTTGCCGTTCAAGGAACGGGAGCAGTTGGTCGTCACCTCTGTCAATACCTTCACGAGGAAGGTGCTTCTCTTGTTGTTGCTGATATCAATAAAGATTCCATCGACTTCGTCTGTAAGGAATACGGCGCTCGCTCTGTTGGAGTTGACGAAATTTTCGCTGTCGACTGTGACGTCTTCGCTCCCTGTGCACTTGGTGCCATAATTAACGACTCAACCATTCCGCAATTAAAAGCTCCCATTGTTTGTGGTGGCGCAAACAACCAACTTCTCGACGAACATAAACACGGACTGGCTCTCCAGGAAAAGGGAATTCTTTACGCTCCTGACTATGTTGCCAATGCAGGCGGTCTTATCAATGTCTGCTACGAATTAAAAGGCTATAATGCTGACGAAGCTAAAGGCAAAGCAAGACACATCTACGATACAATGCTGGAAATCTATAAAGAGGCTGAAAAGGAAGCTATTCCGACCTTCAAAGCTTCAGACAACATCGCCGAAAAGAGAATTAACGAAGCAAGAGCTAAAGGCGGAAAGTTGAGAAACACCTTTGATAACCAGGATTGGATCACCGTCGGAAAGTAAAAATAAAGAGATCAATTGCCCCGCAAGATTGATCTCTTTAATCCCGGATCCGAATTCGTCGTCGTGAAATCCTCATGTACCAGTGCGTACACTGCGGTTTCACTCTCCCTTGCGCCTTTCACCCGTCCGAACTTCGAATCCGCTGATATTAAGGACTATGTTCAAAAAATTTCGGATCCCGGTTTAATCAAAATCTCGCAGTAAAGTAAGCTTACCGGGCTTGACATTAACACTGACAATTTGACTTTTGCGTCCACCTGTTTTGATCGTAATATTGTATTTCCCAGGCTTTAAACTCGCACGACTGATGTAAAAGGCTTCAGGTAAAAGCGTCCAACTTCTCGTATCAGCTGTTTCACTCACCGCTGAGTAGACATTCGCAGCGAGGCCACCGACAAGACCGAAGTTTTTGTAAGCTTGTTCAGTGATCTGTCCTTTTGCCAGGAGACGGGCTCCCCCTTTTAAGAGCATACGCCCTCTTTTATCTTCAAGCGTGAACCGCGCAATCGCATCCATGTCTTGGACGTTAGTTCCTTCGACATAGGGACCTTTTTCAATTTGGAAACCGCTGCCAGATAGAGGCGGTCTCCATCTTTTATCAATTGTTGGCCAGGAATAACGGATGATTTGTTTGCCAAAAGGAAAGATAAAGTTTTTAGCTGTTTTTACTGCAATATGTCCGTACTCATGGATCACAACAATGTGACCAAGCTGACTCGAACGC
>CAZBDM010000094.1:0-6318 GCA_964490675.1 uncultured Oligoflexales bacterium | reverse complement strand
GATACTTTTGGTAATATCACCATACTCTTTACGCAAACGATCACGAATCGTTTTACGCTGGCGTTTTAATGCCATTTGATAAAGCCCTTCAACCAGACCTTTCGGTATCGAACCACGGTAAAAGGAACGGTAACTTCCTTCATAAAGAGCTAATGCTTTGCGGTAATCGATAATTGCATCATCATAGTCACCAAGCGCCTCATAGATGACCCCGGAAAGATAGAGGGCAAATGCATCTTCAGCGTAACGATTCTTTTTTTCGTCGTACTTTTTATTGATGTCATAAAGGCGTTGGTTGATTCTTTTAGCTTCCACGCGAGCGGATTTATAATTCTTGTCTTCGATAAAAGAGAGGGCAAGCATCGTGTGAACAGCAACTTTTTCGTAATCTTCTCCTTGGTAATCTGTCACACTGTCGTTGTACACAAATGATGCTGCTGTATTTGTCACACTCGTCGTATAGAGTGCATCGATTTTCTTGTCAGCATCGATGAGAAGTTTGCGTGCTTCTTTCCTGCGACCTAAGCGATCAAGAATCATCGCTTTTTCCATAAGGTAGAGAACCTCATTGCGCTCCTGACTTTTGATTGAAGATGATTCGAGTTTTTTGAGAGCCGACTCATACGAACCATTGCGATAGTTAATACGGATATCGCGGGTTTCCTCCGTATAGGAGGCACAACCCACAAACCAAAATATCGCAAAAACAAGAGTTAAGGGGCGAGAGAGACTGCGATTTACCATCCTGCTCCCGATCTACGGAATCTCTTCTTGATCTTATAGTTTTCACTCCAAACAATTTCGGCGGTCTCTAGGTTAGTCAAAATCAGGTTGGTTTGATAGACGACAGTTTTCTTACCACCTTGTTTGTTGACCTTGTTTGAAATAGCTCCTCCAAGGAAAAAGTCAGCTCCAATTTGGCGGCCTTTCTTCTTCTGGGTGGACCCTGAGACCATACCACTCTCGTTCTGGAATTTGATTTCTTTAAGAATGGCATCGCGTCTTGATTTATTAACGAAGCGGATCTGACCGGAATTGATAAGCTCGTTTCTAATCGATTCCATGAGAGCTTTGATATCGATGTGCTCATCGGTTCGATTTTCAACGTCGTCAATGATGACGACAGGCTTGTTGTTTTTATTTGCTCTTTTATGGTTACTCAGCCAAGATTTTTTGATCATGGAATTGATAAGAATTTCAGCAGTTTTGCGGGCATCGGTTTCGTTCCAGCGATCATCTATGATCTCTTTTTCACCTGGATCAGCGTATTCACCTTCGAAATCCTTCGTACAACCAACAAAGGGTAGCAATCCCCCAACAAACATCACCAAACTTATAGCTTTTAAGGTCTTCAACATTACTCCGGCTTCTCCTGTAAAATCAATTATTTAGAAACAAAAAAGAGCGCTGATGCGCCAATATCTGCAATTAATCAAGCCGACGCCTATGTTATACTAAACTGTGTCACGAAATCACCCCTAACTTATCAGTACGAGGTCAATTGTGATTGCAAATGTTTTCGTCACAGCCTTTTTGCTTGTCAACATATTCGGCCTTAGCTTCGCATTCGCTGCCGAGCAAACTTTTGCAAGAAGTGTTTATCTCAACGGCGTCGATATATCGAGTGTATCCAACCAGCAGCTTAAAAATGTCACCATTCAAATCGACGAAAAGGGAGACGTCTATATCACCGCTAGCCACTACCAGGTTCACGAAGAAAAAAACTACGTCCCACTTAGCAAGACGGAAGTTTTAGCCAACCCCATGCACAAACCTCCAAAAGCGCTCGGTCGCTATTTTTCCGACAACCCAATCCTGACTAAAAAAGGTGAAAAAATGAAGGACGAACAACCTTCTGCCGCCCCGAATAAACCAGCAACGAGCTCCAATGAGATGGGTAAACGATACGGTTCACCTTAATGCTACTTTACAGGTCCTCTTTATAAACTTAAGCTGAACCCGGCTTCGACTTCACTAACCGGAAAGACCGATGACGGACAGCACCGATACGCTAAGATTAAATTATAGTAGCATAAATGAACGAATTCTAAGAGCCTGCACGGCTGCCGGTCGCAGGCGCGAAGACGTCGAATTGATCGCCGCAAGCAAGTATCAATCAACAGAAAAGATCAAAGATCTCTTTGATCTAGGACTTAAAAGCTTCGGGGAAAACTACCAACAAGAACTCAGTGACAAACGACGAGAGCTCGACAGCCTTGCCATTCGGTGGGTCTTTATTGGAGCTTTGCAAAGCAATAAGATCGCCAAGATTGTGGCCGATGCCGCCGAAATACAAACTGTTGCAAGCCTAAAACATGCCCGCTACATTGCTCGTTATGCAGAAGAATTGAATAAGACTCCTTATCCTGTTTATATTTCAGTAAACGCTGGCCATGAAGCAACTAAGGCAGGCGTCGACCAAGGAGAAGAGCTTGAGCAGCTTGCCTCAGCGATCAACGACATTCCTTCTCTTCTTTTGAAGGGCATCATGACAATCCCGCCGGCTGAGATCTCCAAGAGAGCAAGCCTAGAGGAGCTACCCCCACTTTATAAGGACATCGCTGCACTGGCCAAAAATATTGGACAGGGTTATCTTTCTATGGGGATGTCATCTGATTTGGAAGCTGCCATCGCTGCTGGAGCCAATTGTGTACGCATCGGAACCGCCCTTATGGGACCCCGCCCAGCTAAACCTTGAGTTGTGCTGAATGGAGGGATATACTCCACATTAAGTCGATAGAATTTAGTACGGAAGGTCCTTTTTCATGTTGCCAAGGTTGATCATTTCTCTTTCCAATATTTTAGGGTTCGCCCTTTCTTTTTTAACCATTGTCATTTTTGCATCTGTAGCCATCAGTTGGTTAAATGCTCCTTCGAGTAACCCAATCGTTCAAATTATTCACAGTATCACTGAGCCGCTTTACCGACCAGTAAGAAGATTCACTTCGCGTATTCCCGGACCGCTGGACTGGGCCCCCATAGCGATCATTATGATCATTTATCTCATTCAGTCGGTCGTTGTTCCTGAGCTTCGTGATTTCGGTATCGCTCTTCAGTCTCAGCCATAAGCTTTTTTATGAAGTCACTTCTGGTCGCAATTTGGCTCGTCGTTCTCGTTAACGCATTTTATCTTGTCAACCAAAAGTCATATCGCTTTGCCAAAGGGAAGGACGGTGAGTTGCTGCTCCCCCCTCTCGTTGAACTTGACCCTAGAATGATTGATATAGCCACCCTTGGCCACAAAGGACTCTACGAGGACATAATCGCCATCTGGACGACTCAGACCATCGTAGATAAAAGCCTCAGTCAATACTCGGCGGAAGCCGTATTTGAATTCGTCAGTAAAATCGTCCGTCACGAACCTAAGATTGAACAGACCTACTTACTACCTTGCTTTATTCTCGCTCTCGATTTTAAGAGACCTGAATTTTGCGAACGCATTATCATCCACGGTCTAAATGCCTTCCCTAACAGCTGGCGGCTTCCTATGACACAGGGGTTCATTTTTGCGTTTCAGCTCAATCAACCTTTAAAAGCAGCTGCTTTCTATAGTCTCGCTGCTTCGCGCCCAGAAAGCCCCCCTTACGTTGGGCGCGTCGCAAAAAAACTACTCGCAAAAGACAAGTTAGGTCGTAAAGATATTGAAGACACCATCGAAATGATGAGTCAGATTCCCGGTGGTGAGACTTTTAAAAACTGGTTGGAGAGAAACAGACAACCGAAATATTAACTAGGTGATGAAAAAGTTGATGGACGAAGACAAGCAACATTTTCAAAAAAGTAGTAATCTACTGAGCTTGAAGCAGTTATCTAAGACCTTCAAAAGTGATCTTTTTGAAAAAGAGAGGCAGGTTGTCAGTGATCTCTCATGCGACTTTCCAAAAGGAAAATGCACCGGTCTACTTGGTCATAACGGCGCTGGTAAGACAACGACAATACGTATGATCCTAGGCTTGATAGCGACTGACAATGGGCAAATATTTTTTAACAACGAAAATTTGACCTATAAAGAGCGTAGAAGCATCGGGTACATGCCGGAAACGAATAAACTGCCTGCTCTCCTTACCCCCCAAGAAATACTCAACTTTCAATTAAAGACTTTCTCCGACAAACACCTTTCACGATCAGAACGAAAAAATCTAATCGAACAACAGCTTAAACAAGTTGATCTCTGGGATCACCGCAACAAAAAGGTCAAACACCTTTCAAAAGGCATGGGGCGTAAACTTGCTTGGTCATATGCCATCATCCATCAACCTCCGCTTCTCATTCTTGATGAGCCTTTCTCGGGTTTAGATCCGCTTGGCAGAAAGCAAATGCAAACCTGGATCGAGCAAGCCAAAAGGACCGACAAAACGGTGATACTTTGTACCCACGAACTTTGGTCAGTAGAGGCTTTATGTGATGAAGTGCATATTATGAGAAAAGGTAAACTGGTTTATTCGACCTTATCTGAAAAGAGTGATAATTCTGCAATAAAAGCAGAGGGGCTTTATAGCCTTCATGTCTCTGGCGCAAAAAAGGAAACCCTTGAAAAGCTAAAGTCTGAGCTTAAGCTTTCTGATTGGCTATCGATGGAAGGTGAAGGCTGGCTGTCTAAACTTCAATTTAGTGATTATAGCGGTGCTTCTAAATGGCTTTCTGCATGTCTATCAAAAGGATTTGTTGTCGTTCATTTTGGTAGTGAAGGCCTGATTAAGGAGCACAATCTTCTCCAATACTTTAAAGGAGATCTCGTTCAATGAGCAACATTTTGACTCTGGCTATGCACACTTTTTTATTATTAAGAAGAGACAAGATTTTTCTTCCAGCAGCAATTTCTGGCATTCTTTTTACATCATTAGCTAACTTAGCTAGCAATTGGACCATTGAAGAATTTACCAAAGTGCTCTTTGATATCGGTAGCTTTGGTTTTCATTTCACAGGGGCGCTTGTTGGTATCTTTTGGGGAGCCAAGCTTTTTCAAGATGCTAAATCCGAAGGGTCTGTTGAGGTCCAGCTAGCTGGCCCTATCACTCGCAGCCAATGGATCATAGGCAATGTTCTTGGACTTACCATCGCCCTTAGTTTTCTTGGTCTCCTACTACTGGTAATTTGGCAAGCTTTTATGTTTTTCAATCAGTTTGGTCTGATGACCCTCGATCAGTTAATTGCATTTATTTTTCTTTGGATTCTCTGGCTTGTTTTGGCTTCAGCCGCAATATTTTTCGCCACTTTCAGTAGTTACGGGGTGGCTATTTTTGCCACTGTTTGCCTTTGGTTAATAGGTCTTGCCAGTAGCCTGATTGCCTCAGCTCTGCCTGAAAAGCTAAGCATAATAAGCAGAAGCATCATCATCGGGGTTGCTTGGTTATGGGATTTACAGCGTTTTATCATTATTGACGAAGTGATAAATCCTGCTGTTAACCTTGATCAAGGATTACTGCTAAGCCACGCTTCCTATGGAGGTCTTTTATTTTTAATCCTGATTACAATGAGTTGCTTTACTTTTTCAAAACGAGACATCATTGGAAATTAAGTTTCCTTTCGTGTATAAATCAAGGGCACGAGCGAAAGGACAACGACTTGAGTGATCATCAACAAATCAAGCTAGAACGAGACAAAGCGCGCGCCATCAGGAAATCGACCTGGTGGGTCAACAAGATCAGTGACAATGCGCGTTGTTATTATTGTAGCCAGTCTTTGACGAAAGAACAGACGACTATGGATCATGTCGTTCCCGTTAGTCGCGGCGGAAAGTCAACGAAAGGTAATATCGTCGTGAGTTGTAAAAAATGTAATACATTGAAAAAAGATATGACAGCATTCGAATGGGTAAGTTACTTGGATCAATTGCCAAAACAATTCACTTGATCAATGTCCACCACATGTCTGCATGATATAAGCAATAATTCCTACGAAAAGTAAAAACTGCACCCAAATGATCGCTTTATTTTTAAATGACTGCTGATCACCACCATTTCCAGATGACTTTTTAGTCTTTTTTCGCTCGGTCTTGCGCAGGGTCTTTTGACGCTTACGCATCTCACTGATGTCGACAACCTTTTTGTTTTCATTTTCCATGCTTGTTCCCAAACAATAGATCTTTGAAAGAATGCTTATCTTTTCAGATTAGCATACTCTTTTCGGCTGTCCTAGAGAGATTATTAAGGAAGTCGGTATTGTCTTTTAATACTCAAATATTAAACGATCTACAATCTTCGAAATCCTTACTTTCCGGATCAACCGCGCCACTAACGCAGGTCTTTAAAATGACTTCAAATTCAACACGGATACTGCGGATTTCATCTTCTTGGCGATCTTCTTTGTAAAGCAGAT
>CAZBDM010000093.1:7093-11364 GCA_964490675.1 uncultured Oligoflexales bacterium | reverse complement strand
GATGACGGCTTAATTCGTCGAGAGCGCGAGCCTTTTCTCGGTAGGTGGTGATTTCTGTTTTACTGGCAATGGTATTTTCTCTAAGAAATGGTATGAGATACTGTTCGAGTGCAAGTAAACCATCATCGATCATGCTCTCATGTGCTCGCGCTCTTCTTCTTTTGCTTCTTGATTTGATATCTTTGACTTCCTCGGTACCTTGACCACATCGGAAGTTGAATGGTTGTATAGAACAGAGTTCTACACGTGCAACACATATTTTATAGATATTTTCAGAAATCTCATATGCATACTCACCTTCCACTTCACATGTATCTTCTTCGCCAAGAGCGGTTAACGCTCCTAACCAGAAGATGATTCCTGCAATAAGAAGATTGATCTTAAGAAATTTCATTAAGCCTGAACCTACTCATCTGTTTGCAGATGGAAACCTTCCGGTACACCTACATCTGCTGTATTGTCTACTGATACAGGTTGTCCGGCTCCAACAGCTTCCTCTGTCTCCGGATCTGCTGGTGGATAGACAACCGTTTTCCATTGTTCGTCTATTGCCTGAACATAGGCACCAAGTTCAATAGCCGTCTGCTGTAGGGTAAGGAACGGATTTTCAATGCCGCCCTGTTCGACATCTTCAGCATCTGAAACAACACAGTAAAAAGGTATTTTTGATTTAGCGCCTGCTTGATTGAGGTCGGCAATTTCAGCACCTGTAAGAGAGAGCATTGTTTGATATCGTTCATACCTAGGCATATATTCAATATGATGGAGGAGAGCTGTAGGGAATCTGTCATTAGCAAAGTCTCTGACTTTTGCAGCTAATACCTCAGGATCTTGTTCACTAAAAATAATATTCCACTCGTGCTCAAAATCCATAGCTCTTTTTAGGTCTTCTTGTTCACATCTAAATTCCATAATATCTGCAACGACCAATATGGGGACCAAACGCATTGGGTTAATAGGAACCTTGCGAATGCTACCCAAAAACTCTCCACCTAAGAAAGCCTCATACATCGCAATTTCGTTGGCGTCAGTTAATTCTAAACCAAGAATCCAATGTCTTCTTAGATAATCTGTTACTTTGTTACCTGGATATTCATCTGGTTTTCCAGCAAGAGCAAACAATGGTGAGAACCAGTCTGCTCTAATCCATTCTTTGCCAAAAAATGGCGACAAAGTGATCTGTTTTTTCAGAGCTTTAGCAAAAGCACGCTTATGTATTTCTGGCTTATCTTTCTTAGGCGCTCGATACCATGTGGCATTCTCTACAGAATAGCCGAGAGCGATCACAGCGAGAAAGGCACGAGCAGTGTTTGATGCAGCCGTTTCATCTTTTTTATAGATAGCTGATTGTTTTTTATAGAGCTCGCTAAAGATTAATAATACTGCGTCTTTCCAGACTGGGCGTTCTAAGTACCGACTGGTAAGAGTAAGGATGAGGCGGTTTTGGGTCTCAGGATTCATTGCATAAATGTTTGCAACGATTTGCGCGGCTTTTGTTCTCAATGCTGGGGTAAATTGACTCTGAAATGGTTGATCCATATTTGTGTCTGTATGTCCTGAAAACTTACCTGTAGAGATAAGCATAGCAGGATCAAAACTCTGTGGCTCGGCAACTGTATCAGGATCCAATGGTTGATCTCCAGCTTCTGCAGCTTGCAATTCAGCATCTACTAGTTCACCTTCTTCGTCCGCAGCCTCTCCAGCTTCTGCAGCTTGATCATCGGCAGGAGCCTCTGGAGGCATTGCAGCAACGATGGTGGCCATTGTTTCAATGGGTGTACCAAACGATAATGCCGATGCATCAACTTGCCTTACAAAGATTCCAGAGTCGTTTTCAGAAGGGAAAAATCGTCTATAGTACTTGAAGTATTCCTTGTTTTTACTCTCGAGTAATTCTGCCACACGTTGTTCGTCTTCTTCTTCTACTTTTCTTTGGTATTCTTTAACCTTTTGAACAAAATCTTCGATTTCGCTGATTGTCTCTCCGTAGAGCTCTTCCTTTTCAGATCTACTAAGGAGATCGTTTGTCTCAAGAAGGATGGCTTTGACCATCATTAAATCGAGGTCAAGCAGTTGTTCTCTTTCCTGATCTTGCTGTTCCTCTTGGTCTTTGGATGTGTCTTTTGTTTCATTTCTCTCTTCTTTTTTCTTCTTGAGAATTTTTTCTGCAGATTTGCATTCAAAAAGAGGTTTATTATTTAGAAGAAAGTAGTTGCTATCTTCGTCAAAGATTAAACCATCAGGCATATCGATAGCAGCATCGAAAAAAGATGTAGAACGTAAATAGATATTCCACAAAACTGCTTTTTCAGCAAGGTCTTCGATCTGATCTTGGAAGATATCTTCATCGATGGTCTCTGTTGTGTTTCTATTTACGAAAAGACTAGAGACATCTCTATTTTGCTCGCTGGCATCGCAATAAAGCCTGAGGACTCCCAGGGGGTAGTGGATATCTTTAAGATCTTTTTGAGGAACGTGTTCAGGAAACTTTTCCATAATTCCAAATTCTCTTAGTTTGTCCTGAGTGACGTGCATTAAGGCACCTGCTCCCGCACCAACCACAGGAGTGGCAGCAACATTGAAAAGAACAGTGTTGTATGCAAAGTTAAAACCAGTTTTCTGCCATGGTTTAGCGGTTCTCCATTTGGTTCTAAGTGCTTTTTTATAAAACTCACCCCTAAAGAATCTCGTCCATTCTTTTTTACTGGAAGCGACCGCCTCGGCAGCATCTTCGACTGGATGTATGCCCTCTTGGCGATCCCACAAACGTATTAACTCAGGCGTGATCTTATAGACTCGACTATTTCCAAGAGAGGGATCATCTATTTCCTCCATTTGCCGACCAGGTGAGCCATTATCTGTACGAGCAGCTGGTCCCTCTAACAACAAAGGTTCTCGGGTGGGTTTCTTACGATCTCTAAATCGCTTCAATTGACGCTTGGCAAATTTGATCGGATGGACGCGCCCTCTAAATGCAGTAAATCCACCAAAAGCAAGGGATCCCCATAAAGAAAGTACGTATCCATTTTTGAGATGAGTGAAAAAATCTTCACTGTATTCTTTAGTTCTCAGGTAGTCGCCATTGAAGACTTCTTCACGACTGACTTTGTATAAATAGTCTAATGCTCTGACTGCTTGTACATAATCTGGCGACATATAGTAGCGATCCATGAGGAGACCTAGCTTGTTAGATAGTTCATCTAGGCTGGAACTCTTGTGGATTTCAGAAAGTACATCAAGAGCAGCCATTTTAACCGTGTCATCTATTTTTAATCGGAGAATACCAGACTGTTCCTGCTGATCTTTTTCAGCCTTTTCGTCTGAGTTCACATCAAGCAACGTTAAGACCATATCTGTTGTGACTTCCTCTAGGGGGTAAGCTTTATCAAATGCTTGCAAATAAGTCTCTAAAACATCATCGAATGATTCATCTTTAAAAGTTAGGTCATGAACCATCGGTAAAGGATCAGAGCTTTTTGCCCAGACTTGAGGCGCAATTGCACTCAATACCAACATGAAGGCGACACTTATGCGATACTTTAACATTATCTTAAACCACTCCCTTGAGTTAATCTGATGATTTCAGTTTGTAAGAATTTTAAAATAGATTCAAAGTCGTTTGCTGAGCGTTTGCCGAAGATGCCTTGGATTTGGTTTGAGAAAGCAGCATCAAGAAACACTTCATCCTGCCCTTTTTTCCTCGACTTTACGACAAATGCTGATAAATCCTGACCCATTGTTAGGATGAGTTCCTTATAAGCTTGTTCTGCTTTTGCAAGTTTCCTATCGGATAGTTTTCCTTTTTTGTGCTCTAATCTTTGCTTTTTCAAAGCTTCAAATAATGCGATGGGATCCCAGTTTGGTTTACCTTTTAGGCCCAAAGAGTCAAAGCTGTGGCGGTACTGATAATAAAGGTTCAGATACCTTTTCTGAACTTTCGCTTCGTTCTTTGCAACGTAAAGTAAATCTGCTGCACTAGGATTTGGATCTTCAGCAATTTTCTTTAAACGCGTATCCATCTTGATCAGTTTGCGAGGAACATAGTGTGCATGGTATGCATAAGAAACCCCTGTGATGACTCCAGGCACAGAAACCCAGAAAAGGTTGGTTGCAATGCGTCCCCATTCACCAGGCCAAAATGCACCTAGCGGATTCCAAGTGATGCGTGTGATATTGTCAATTTCTCTAAGTATAAACCATTCGGTCATGAGGTAGTCTTCGCCATTAAAAAATGCAGGGTATTTTTTCGACTGCCGGGCTTCTGTGATGGC
>CAZBDM010000093.1:0-7083 GCA_964490675.1 uncultured Oligoflexales bacterium | reverse complement strand
TGTGATGGCAATTTTCTTGTATTTTGTTAGGTCTCTTTCCAGTCTAGGTATCCGCTGAATGGTCATAGCTGCACTATCAGTAAGAAGAATACTAACGGTTGTTACCAGGAAGGCTCCGAGTGCCGTTGCTCTTTTGGCCTGAAAAGAGTGAAAGATTGGCGAAAGCACTTTTAAACGTCCAACCGTATAGTGCAGTAAAGTAAATGTGATAATAGCTTGCCAAGGAGCCATAGAATCGTGGTAGAAAGAATCCCATTGTTGTTCACCTAGATTTTTTGTTTTCATGAGATCTGCTACGATATCTTTGTGGTACTCAAGCATTGTTGGATAGACTTTTAGGGAAGTGTTGGCTGCTCTATTTGAGTTTTCATACTGATGAGCTTCTAAAAAGTCATCTAAGTGATCGTCGCCTAAAAGATGAGTGACAAAGTTTGTGATAGCAATAAGTTCATAGAGATCAGAAGGATCGGCTGCATTCGAGATGGTTTCTATAAGTGCTAAATCATTTTGAGCAGTAAGTAACAAGGCATTATCAATCCAATCCGTTGCCTCTCTCAAAATTTGTCTATCGCGAGCCATTGCTCTTTCTTTTTCGTTATCTTCTAATTCCTCTGCTTCTCCTACATTCGTTATGTCATCTGCATAGTCATTTAGAATTTGGTAGAGGTAAACCTGATCTTCGCCCTTTTCTGGTTCGATATTTGGTACATTATCGAAACGCATGGCTAGTGGTCTTAACTTAGTGAATTCGAGAGCGCGAAAGACTTGGCGATAACGGCTAACGAACTGTTCAGAAGTGAATTTATTTGGGTTTCTGTGACTTAATGGGAAGTCGCGATCGATTCTTACTTTCGGATCTAAGATAGATTCTGGTCTTGATGCCTTATCATATGCAAAATAGCGTTTCATTTTTTCTACATCACAAGCAATTCGCTTCTTGCGCGCAATTGTCTCTTTTGATTTTTCCTGTTTAGACTCAAACTGATTGTCTACTTTACCTACAACCCATGGGAAAACTGTAAAATGACCGACGTAATTTCCAGCATCTTGCAAGAACCCTGAAAAGCCGTCATTTTCGCAGCTGCCATGGTGAAGAACACCTTCAGCTCTCAAGTCTTCAAGGGTAGAGTCTAGAGCTTCATCAATCATCCTCGACTTTTGTACAAAGTTAGCACTGCTGCGAGCGACATCTGTAAACCATTCTTTCACAAGTGGGTCCATGTCGTGGAAAACAGGAGCTAGAACGAGAAGGAGAACTTCCTCGTTATAAGGAATTTTTTCCAAGTCTGGCGTCGTCATCACCCCATGTATGTATTGGGAGGTCTGCAACAACTTATTTACATAGTTTCTTCTTTGATTGCTGAATGCGCGGGTGTCTAGACCAGGTTTTGCTTCCCCGATCTCTTTAGCATAAGCGGTGACTAATTCAATGTGTGCTCTTGGAGTGTCTTCATCACTTTTTAGTGCATCGATTTTTTCCTTAAGATGTTTGTGATACATGAATTCAGTGACATCATCTATTTCTAGCGTGTTTACTTTCGCCTTCTCTGTATCTTTTAGTAAATTTGAAAGGGCGGATTTAAGGCTCTTTTCCTTCGCTTTGACAAATAAATGTCTAAGAACGATTTCAAACCCCTCTTCAGATTGTCTATAAACAGATAAAAGAGGGAGTCGTGAGGCAACAATCTCGTCTCGAAGGGCGTTTTCCCACAGTAAAAGTTCCGCTTTCTTTAAGTAATCAGACAGATTTCTTTCATCTCTAAGGTCAGCACGTTCGCTGAATTGTCTGATTTGGAGGAGTTCAATTAATTGGGCAAAAAGTCCTTCGTCTTGTAGAAAGCTAAACCACTCTAGTTCTGCTTCACTGCTTCCAGATAAAAAGCGATCGATTGCTTCGTCATAGCCTGCAACCATGGTGCGGAACTTTTTATAGTCGAGTGCTTTCTTTTTCATGAGCTTTTCAAGCTCTTCTATATCAAGTCCGCTCGCAGCAGCTTCTGGTTGTGCAAGAGTATGTTCAATCCAGTCGACAGCGTCTGTGAAAAGATATGGGTTGAGAACAAGTCTGTTAGCAAAAGGAGCTGTTGGAATAAGGGAATAAACATACTGACCCTCAGGACCTTGTACATACTTTAAAGAATAGCTGTCATACACTAGATCAAATGTTTCTCCACGTAAGTGGCCTCCTAGAGCGACCGAAGGAACGGACATAGCTAATGTGAAAGCTTTGCGTTCCATTGCATCGAAAACTTCTTGTTGTCCTAACTTGTAAATCTCCTCAGCAGAAAGACCTTCGCAGAATTGATGAGTAAGATTCAGTCCTGATTTAGCAGTTGCTTTCTGCAGTCCCAGAGATTTGACATCAACATATTTTTGTAAAGCAGCAATACCAGCAGCACATTTAACAAAGTCAAGATAAGATTCTCTGTTAGGGTGGGGATTTGTTGCCTTATATCTCAAGATTTCAGCCAATGTAGATTGACGTTTGAGAGTAACGTGGAAAAAAACAGTTTCTTCATGAACTCTCGAAAATTCCAGTACTAGATTTTCTTGTGGCTTCGAAGGATATGCCCAAAGTTCCTCAACGGTTTTTAAAGAAAGCTCTAAGCTCCACAGATTGAGGAATTTTTCCATATCACCTGCCTGAAACTCTTTATGGCCAAGTGACAAATAAAAGAACGTCAGAACGTTTAGGAAGTAGCTATTTACCAATTCCTGCATACTAGATTTTTGTGTTTTAGCGGCAACTCTTAAAAGGCTAGAAACTTCTTGCTGCTGATGCGCTAGCTCTCTTTGTGCACGCTCAAGAACTGAAGAAGACGAATGTCTGGTGGGTCGTCTTCTGTCAATCTTTGCAACTTCTGAATTTAAATATTCAAGAAAGTAGTCAAAATCGCTTTGTGTTTTGTTGACTTTGAGAAGCTGTCCTAAAATAGCGTCCTCAGAAAGCTCTGTTTCCTCAGGAGCTTCAAACTCAAGAATTTCTCTCACAAGCTTGCTTGTTTGGCTTGGTGTGACTTTACCTCGGAGACGGGGGTTTTCAGGTTCGTCATCTTTATCTACTTCGGGTTTATCTTGGTTTTCTTCTTCTGATGCGTCGGATTCACTTTGCTCACTAATTTCAACTTGATCGTTATCTGGGTCTGTTTGGCCTAGATTTAAGTCAGGCATTTCTTTTTCAGCTTCTGTTAGAACCTGCTCTATAAGCGCGTTAATCTGATCAGAATTGGCTGGTGCAGCTTGAAAGACTTCGGCAAATACAGTGGTTAAAGGGCTGGCAACTAAACCCAAGCACAGTAAGTAGTTAATCCAATTATTGAAATCTTTTCCCACCACATTCTGTCCTAACAAAGTAAGGTGAAATTTTTCTATTTGAAGAGTGTCATTCCTTTAGAGGATCGTGACTTCTTCGTTGTCATTCATGTGCGTTCTTAAAAAAGAGGAGGGCTTCCAACCTCATTACAGGGATCGATATTAAAACGATCACTGTTGTTTTTCCGGTGTGGACTCTTTCGAGAGTCGGTGTGTAAAACTTGTGCCGTTAACAAGTCTTTAAAGTGGAAACTGGATATTATCAGTAGCCCCCTTGTGTGCGACGGGGGCCACGTTCTTGTATGAAGGAATTAAAAGTCCATGTGGAGTTGTGCGTAACTGGTCATTGGTGGAGCCGCAATTTTACGGTTGAAAGTGCAAGCTTTGACAATGGTCGTACCTTTAGTTATTGCTTGAGCTGCTTCAAGGCCGTACATATCTCTGATGGTCTCATAGAAAGCGAGAGCTGCAAGCTCTTGCTCATCTCTTGTCATTGTTTCCCAGGTCTTACCGCTGGGTACAGCGTCAACGTAACCTTCAGCCATCATGACAAGCTTTTCTGCGGCCTCAACACTTTGGAAGTCTTCTATGCAGCTTGCGATTTGTTCTGGTTGGTAGAGACCTGTATCGAAAGCCATTAGAGCAAGATCGATAATATTGGTCTTGTGTTCGAATTTTCTATGGAGCGCATCTGAAAATTCAGCTCTCATTTCTTCGAATGAAGCTGCATCGGTGACTGTTGCGTTACGAGTTGAGTTAGGTGTCGGCATAACAATCTGCTCACCACGATCCATGTCTAAGATACTACTTGTACCTGCAGGAGGGGCAGTACGAAGCCCTTGTTGCTGGATTTTTGCTCTTCTGACTGGTTGCGTTATGCGTGGTTGACCTTTTGCTCCTTTTCCGCTGTAAATACCTGTGGGTGCTCCACGACCTGGTATTTTTGGACCCTTGAGCGTTGGTGCAGGTTTTGGTGCTGCGGCCATGGGCTTGCTGTACGCGTCACTAGTGACCGCCATCAACCCGGCAAGCATTGTGATTTTTGCAACTGTCTTCATCATGAAAAAGGCTCCTTTTTAGTTCTCATATGACAAGCTATGAGCTTTCTTTTACTTTTTCTGGAGAATATTTCTCCCCGAGAAATTGGATGTACAAAGACTTTCTTATCTGCTTAAAATATGAGCAAACAAGTGTGTTCTGGTTTTAGCATAACGTATTTGCTGATTCAATAAAAAATATTAAAATACACAAAGATCTCAAATTATTGGAGAAATTGATTAATAAAATAGCAACGTACTATCAGTTCATTAAACCTCTACCTTCTCTTGGACGCAGCAAAGCCTGTTTTTAATAAATATCTGTTGTGATAATGGTTAGATGCTCGATTTGTAGATTGAGTAAGTTTTCTAATTTTTTTGTCATTTGGAGCCTATTTGCACACTCATGGACGGTCAAAACTTACCAAAAATCTGTGACGAGTGTCTGCTTTTTCAGCCCCTTTGTATCTGCGATAAAAGACCAAGAATAAAGCTAAAGACCTCGGCTTTGTTTCTTATCCATCACAAGGAAATCAGACGCCGAGTTAATTCAGGCCGCCTAGCCAGTCAATGTCTCGTTAATAGCGAGATCGCTGAGATTGGAAACTTTCACCAACCCTTCGATTGGTCATCCCTTAACGACGATCGTTTCGATTCTTTTTTTCTCTTCCCCGATGAGATGGCAATCGATTTGGATGAGGCTCTTGAAAACAGAAACAGTTCGAGACCGATCCGATTGGTCATCCCAGATGGAAACTGGAGTCAGGCAAGGCGCATGAATCGCCGCCGCAAGCAGAAGTCGAATTTGGTCGCCGTAAAACTTCCAATTGGCCCTCCTTCCGAGTACAAAGTACGTATCGCAAGAGATCAACCTTTCGCAGTTTCCACTTTTGAGGCCGCCGTCCGTGCCTTGGGTATTATTGAAAAAACTGAAAAGATTGAACAACAACTGCTGCCGATCTTTCGCACCATGGTCGAACGGAACCTTCATCTAAGAGGTAAATTAGCAAAATCTCATCTTCAGTTTTAGACACTAGAGGTGTATGAAACCCGCAACACGAAGTTTTTACTTTTCAGGGAGTTCCTTTTGATAGTTGCTCGTTTATTGATAGTAATTTTTATTAGCCTTACTTTTATCCCGCGATCTTTCGCAATGCAAGCCGAACAGTCGCCCTTAGATTTCCTTATTAATCAGGCCATCGAAAAAAACCTCGGTCACAAAATTAAAAAACATCAAAAAGAAGTGGCGAAGATCGAACAACAAAGAGCTTGGCGAGACCTTTACTTACCAAGGTTAGATGTTGACTTGTCTGCTTCCCGCACACGTAGTGAAAAAGGACCTCTTACTGAAGAGGGCGAACTTAATGGCGGTCAATACGAAGGCAAAGTCAATATTGGACAGGTGCTTTTCAATGGTTTTTCCGATTCCTATGAGTACAGTGTCAAAGAAACTAATTTTAAGATTGCCGAACTAGAGCTCGATAAAGAGCTTGTTGAAATGACAAGACAAGTGAAGTCTCTTTGGATAGATGTGCAGATTGCTCTTCAAGAAAAAAAACTCCGTCAACAAAACTTAAAAGCTGATGAAGAAATTCTCGCTAACCTAGAAAATCGTTTTAAACGAGGCCTTGTAGAACGCAGTGAACTTAATTTACGTAAACTAGAAGTGCTTCAAACAAAACAACTTCTCCGACTAAACCAAGCGAAGCTTGAAAAAGCCCTCGTTGATCTGGGTGTACTTATCGGTGGCGAAAAAGTTGATATCAAAGGTGAGTTTGTTCCACAACTTTCATCAGTTCAAAAAAACAAACTGAGTCAATGGAAAAAAAACGGTTATCAAAAAACACTAGAGGATTTGAAAAAAATCTATCTTGAGAAAAATATCGACCTTGAACTTGCAGATCTCAGATTAAAAGGTCAGGAGTTTCAAAGAAAAAAAGATCATTCATCTTATTACCCAAAGTTACGATTTGATGCGTTTTGGACTTACACAGGTGTCGAAGAAAGGAAACCTTTTCATCAAGATCCCATGGCGCTGACATTAAGTTTAAACTATCCGCTTTTTGCGAGCTTTGATCGTTCTTACACGGACCGCATTAACCTCGAAAAAATTAGTGAAAGAAAGCTGACAGTGTCAAACCAAAGATTGGAGGGTAAGAAAATTCTCTCGCAAAACTTAGAATCGCTTTTTGCAAATTTTGAGATTTATCAGCTACTGGATGAAAGGCTCTCGATCCGTCGGCAGTTGTTGCAAGTGACAAACGATAAATTCGGAAGAGGCCAGACTGATATTCGCGACGTTTTAGAGGACAAAGCTAAACTACAAAGTGACGAAATTGCTTATTTAGAGACCGTTGCAGGAATTCTCAAAGAGCTATATGCGCTCGAAAGTCTCCTGGCTCAAAAAATCCTTTGAATAGACGTGAGCTGCGTCGCCATGTCTTCTTTGATTTCGTTATCCAAACGAAAAAAATCCCCCTAGGCAAAACGGGGCGGAAGCCTAGGGGAAAGGAATTTGGGAATCACGGCCGACACACACACCAACATTAAAGCAGAAAATATGCCAATCTTATTCTTGTCAAGGTTTCCGGAATGAATCGGTTTTTTGGCTGACTCGAACGATACTCAGCTGTTTAAAGTGTCTATGGTTGCTACCGACTTTTGACAGACTGACACCTACAATGCTGTTAGGTTAAGGCGTGAGGCAAATCAAACCACCAGCCAGTTGTACTGT
>CAZBDM010000092.1:0-11398 GCA_964490675.1 uncultured Oligoflexales bacterium | reverse complement strand
AATAATGATTTTATGTGGTTGTGTGTTTACTGCTGGTTGTGGATCAAGTGATTCAAATGATGGTGATGATAAAAAACAAGAGGCCAGCGAGGAAGAAGAAAAAGACACTTCAAGCGAAACAGGAACCATCTTAGTGACTGAATCCTTAAGTGGATCAGTACCTAAAGATCTTGCTGTCACTTCAATCACCGAGAAGCAAAGTCAAGAATCCCTGCAAGAAGCTGGAACGATTCAGGTCGATACGTTTTTTCTTAACGATGACGAAAGCAATGATTTTTACACCAAAAGACTGCGCTTAAAAAAAGTCATTGATGCCGAGAAAAAACAAGACTGCCTAGGAGCCATCCCAGAAGAATTTAGCTTTGCGCAAGGTAACTTCGGTTTTGCGCGTTGCTTCGGCCCAGGCTTAAGCTATACCAATCACCCTGATACTAAAGAAGATGGGTCATTTGGCAATGGCGACTTAGGAATGTTCTGGCCTGATGCAGAGATTGATCAAAATTCAGGGATCGCTTGTTCCAGCCAGGTGATCAATAATCTCATGAATAACGTTGCTAGCTATAGTGATGCTGCTGTTGGCTTTCAGGCTTTTGTTGCCTGTGCGGCTCGTCTTGATGACATAGCACCACCGGCTGTTGGAGAGGAAGAAGATGTTTTGACATCTTTAAGTGATGCTCTTTCTGGAGATCAACCCTTTAGTATCGATTCGGCAAAGATCAGTCGTGATGAGGACACGTCAGATGGTGAGCCTGTCTTTGTTACGACATTGACCGGCAAAATGAAAGATGTACCTAGAAACCTTGAGAAGGATTTTGAATTAACTGTCAGACATATTCCTACGAGCGATGACAACACTGCTTATAAGGGGGTGATTCAGTATAGAATAAAGCAATTTGAAGGATCAAATGATGCTGCTATTTCGCTTCTTTATGCCTGGAAAGACAAAGAGCTTAATTACCGCTACAGACAGTTTCAAAGAGAGTCTGGCAGTGAAGATCTTTTCGATACTGAAACATATGAAGTAGACAGCTCAAAAGAAGGATCGTCTTGGACCGAAGTGTCAGTTAAAAATGACGAGTTTGGATTTGGTAAGCTTTCTTTCACTTGGGATACTTTTGATTATCTCGTTTTTAATGCTGAAACCAAATCCGACGGTAGTGGCTATGCTTATTTTGGCCATCAGTCGAAAACAAATGAACAAAGAGGGAGTGAGGCTTCCAGGGAAATCAAAGGTTTTAAGTGTTATCCTAAGAATCCTCACCCACAGCCTTCTGAAGAATTCACTGGTAAGATCCAAAAACAGGTTTTAAACATTGACTCAGCTTCTGGTAAGTGGGGAGCTTCCGAGTCTATGATCACCTTTGCTCCAACAGTGAGCTGTGATTGGAACACATCTAATGATACCGATCCTCCTTCGGCTTCGCTTACTGTTGAAAAAGAGGATGAAGCAGGCGGTAAAACTAATGAGAGTATCAGTTTTCCGGTAGATAACGACTTGGAAAACATGACTGATTACCAGTCTGTCTGGCAGGCCGTGACACTTCCGGAGGTCTTCTAGAGATCTTCTTGTAAGTCTTTCATCTCTTCAAGCCAATTAAGAGCTGTTATGCCTTCAGAGGTCATCGCCCAATTTCGGTTGTTGGGCGGCATATTTTTTGAAATAGAAATACGGGAGATGGTTTCATCGAGTCTTTCAATGATCTTTTCTTTGTCTTTCGCCCACTCATGGCAAGAGAGACAATTATCCTTGAAAACATTCCAGACCGCTGCTGGCTCCCAGGCGAGTTCAAGTTGATCGAGAGGATCGCTATAGTTAGATTCTTCGTCTTTTGAAAGATCTTCTGTATGATTTGAGTGTTGATCAAGTTCCGAATCGGTAGGTGTCTTCATAGGCTTTTGAGCGTTAATGCCTTTTTGGTTGTCTGTGGAAGTTTTAGAGGTTGGTTTTTTCTCGACCCGGGTTTCAGAGGTTTTTGTCGAACCTGATCCACATCCTTGTATTGTAAGAAAAAAGCTGAAAAACACGAAAATCCATGTGTTTCTATAATCTGTTATCATCAAGAGTCCCCAACTACTTAAAAACAGCCGTCTTATTAGTGAGCCACTGGATAATGCCAGTGGCTTTATTGTTCAATCTTGAATATCTAAATGAATGTTATCTCAGTCTCAGCGTGATGACCGCAATGGCATCTCGGATATCCTCTGTGTAGATCTTCACGTAAGGACAATCGGCGATATTTAACTTATCGGGAGCGTAATTACCATTCAGTGGGCCCTTGAAAACGCCACCCAAGGCTCCCCCCTGAAGAGTATTGGTAACAGTGTAAAACGCTTCGCCGTTTGTGTTGCTAGCGTCGTAGTCTCTTCTTAGTCCACCAAGGACACGTCCGACTGGATCTGTCACAACGAAATAACGCATGTAATGCGCTCCATCTGAATCACCGTGCATGCGACCGATATCGACCGAGAAGGTTCGGTTAGCCGGATCTAAGAAACGCATTTTTGATCGAACAGTATGAGTTGGCACAGGAGCAAAGTGTCCATAACAGGTCGTTACCCAACCTTGACCAAGTCCATCTCCTTCGCCAAACTTGCCTTGTCTATCCTGGAAAAAGTGGTTGTTATTGCCATTCATGTCGAGCTGAAAGGATTCAGCGATTTGCGTTGCTCGAGCTTCGGCAGGTAAGTGTGAATAATCGAGAAGACTGTTTCTGACGTTTTTCTTGTCGATCTTATACCTGTAAACGTAGGAGTCAGTTCCAATTTTTTTGACATAATAAACATAATAATCTTTGTTGTAGCTGAGATTGATATTTTCAAAAATAGCGTACGGTGCTCGTCCGTTGTAGGTTGCTTGGTTAGGGTGGAACCTTTGAGCAGCGATAATTTTTCTAGTGTCGTCGGTCACAACGACTCCTTCGACGAATTCGTCAGACTTGTGGGGAAGGTCGACATGAACTGCCATCTTAATCTTGTCCAGACCATTTTCGTATCCTGCACCAAATTGGGTACCAAAAGGTCCGTCGATCCAGTAAAGTAACTCGTTGCTGGCGCTGACAGCGTTATCGGGAGCGGGTTTTGTAATATCAATGGCATCTGCGACGCCACTTGCATGCATTTCGTCGAGGTCAAGCATCATCATGGCTGAACCAGTAAGTGCGGACCACTTTAGAAAGTCACGCCTATCACATGCAAAAAGCTCTTTGGTGTTGTTATTTTTTTTGTCTCGTGTCATCGCCATATTCCCCTAGGTTTTGTTCCCAAAATGAACCTAATAGTTTTCATATCTTTTTGACTTCAAGAGAGCCAAAAAGGCCAGTTGTGTCTTCACCCAAATAGGACAAACTGCTAAATAACTTGAAATCTCATCGGGATAAGATGCCTTGAACTTTAGAGATTAATTTGGTTTTTTGGAATTATCTAAAGCGGTATGCGCCAGTCTTGAGAACGAAGATTTTTGGCGGAAATATGGCAGATAACCAACAAAAAGCAACGAAATAATCATTGAAGAGAAGTCGGATTGGTTTTTTTAACTCTAATGAATTCTTCGACAATTTTTAGATTGTCGGCAGCTTGTTGCATTTTCTCAATCATTTCTTGGCGGGCTTGCGCCTTATCTAACTCTCTGCTCAGGATTTCTACGGAAGCTGGATAGACGATCAAGTCTTTCGCCGGATCACAGCCATTTGGTGCAGACGGCAAAGCGGCTTTTTTTCGATAATTTTCTTCGAGTTCAGCTAGGCTCATTTTCGAAACATCCGATGTCCCTTCGAAGGAGGCTTTGAGGTATTGATCGCAATTTGGATAGATTTCTCCATACTTGCTCGCGACTTCAAAGCCAATTTTCTTAACTTCACTGGCTTTTTGCTTTATGAGGTTTGCATCTGTGCTTGTCTGAATGGTTGCGATCAACTCGTCCGTTTTTTGAGCGAAGCTTGCGATGGTTTGATCTTTGACTTCGGTATCTGTAGGATTATGTTGGCAATAGATCAATCCTAAAGAAAGTAATGCTATTGCAAACAGCTGAAACAGGTTTTTGAATACTCCCGCCAAAAGTCTCGATCTCCTCATGAATAAGCCTTTCAAAGGGATTCTTAACATAAATCATTAAGGATCTTTTAGTCAGCTTGGCTTAAAATTTATCAATATTTTAAACGATCTATAATCAAAATTAATTCATTTAGATACACAATAATACCGACTTATAAAGTGAATGTATCACTAAGGGTCGCCTATTATGCATTCAGCAATCTCAGAATTTCAACCTCCTTTTAAAGGCGAAGTCATTCGTCTAAAAAATCCTCGAGCAACGCTTTGGGGAGGCAAACCTCCTGTTTTTGAATCGATCACTTCAAGTGACTCCATTCCGGCTGGCAAACGCATCGTTCTTTTTATCCACGGCATGGAATATGGTCATCGTCTTGAAGTCCTTAAAGATCTCGTTAAACCCCTAGAGCGCGGTACCCAGTGGTTTCATCATGATCCAGGCAACTTAGAACTGCTTTTCATCCACTGGGATTCTCGACTAAGGGTCGATCACAGACATTTAAAGTTTTTTCCCATTAGAGAACTATTAAAGAGTCTCTACGCCATTGGCGAGCAACTCATCAAGGTAAAGGCGACATTTGAAGAACTGGAATGGCGAGCTAAAGAAGCTGCCTCTTCTGTGTCGCCGATTTTTAAAGACTTTCTTAGCCGCAAAGGTGAATTTCAACCGCTTGTTATCACTCACTCTTTGGGGGCGCTTGTCTGGAGCGAAATCATTAGGCAAACGGTGGAAGGCTATGGAATTCCGGACAATCTAGGTCAATGGTGGAATATGCAACCAGCTCTCGAGTGGAATGTCTTTCAAAAGGGAAAAAGTTTCGAGAGCATTTCTGACGCTTACCTAAGTGGAAATGGTCAGATGTCGGTGTGGTACTCAAAAACAGATTTCATCCTTTCCACGCTTTTTTTGGCGGCAAAGAGAAACTTCGCCATGGGTCAGGTGGGCATTGGCAGCAGTGAACATCAGCTCAAGAATATGACTCACATAGCTCGTGAAGCGCATGGACAAGCGGCTTTAAGGCCTCATGGCTGTTATTTTAGCCGCGTCAGAAAACAACTCTATCAAAGTGGTCTTTCCTATATCGGAGTCTAGGCTCTTCTGGCAATTTTAATAAAATTCCCCTTTAGAACTGTTTAGCCTTTCTTAGGTGGTTCTTTCCTTTTATAAATAAGCTATTAAGTTTTTCACACGACCGTCATGAGCATTTTTCATTGGGGCAAATATCTATGGCAAACCAAAGACCTTCAGCAAAAATCATTGGAACAGGTCACTATCTTCCGGAAAAAGTAGTGACAAATTTTGATCTCGAAAAGCTCATGGATACTTCAGACGAATGGATTAGACAAAGGTCAGGAATTGTCGAGAGAAGATATGTAGAAAAAGGCCAAACCGCTTCAGATCTCGCTTACGAAGCGTCTAAAATGGCAGTTAAAAATGCTGACCTAAAACCCGAGAATATCGACATGATCCTCGTTGCAACTTTAACACCAGAACACTACTTTCCAGGGACATGTTCCTACTTGCAGCATAAGCTCGGGCTTGAGACGACACCTTCAATGGGTATCCGCGGACAATGCACCGGTTACCTCTACGCCATGAGTATTGCAAAGGCCTATGTAGAATCGGGCATGTATCAAAATGTTTTAGTGTGCGGAGTGGAGGTTCACTCTAACGCTCTCGACTTTTCGACCAGAGGACGAGACGTCGCCGTTCTGTTTGGAGATGGAGCAGGAGCTTGCGTTGTTTCAGCGAGCGATCAGGCTGAGACGGGAATCCGCAACGTCAGTCTGCACTCTCAAGGTGAACACGCTGAAAAACTCTGGATGAAGTATCCGACGACGGTCGAGGCGCCGATGATGCCAGCCAACGGTTATGAGGAAGGCATTGCTTACCCGAAAATGGACGGACGTTTTGTTTTCAAGAATGCGGTTGTTCGTATGCCTCAAGTCTTAAAAGAGTCCCTTGAATCGGTGAGCGTAACTCTCGATGACATAAGTCTTTTCTTATTCCATCAGGCAAATCTGAGAATTAATGAACATATCTGCGAAAGTCTTAAGATTCCCAAAGAAAAGGCCTATAACAACATTGAAAAATACGGTAACTGCTCGGCGGCATCGATTCCCATTTGCTTGTCTGAATGTGTTGAGCAAGACCGTCTCAGAAGTGGCGATCTTATTTGTATGACTGGCTTTGGGTCGGGTTTTACTTGGGGATCAGCTGTGATTCGCTGGTAAGAATCTCCAAGCTCTTTCCTTGGCAGTCTTTTGGCTTGGGTAATCCTGTTAGTTTCGCAAAACTGGGTATAACATCGATCAGTCTGATCGGGCCTAGGTTTTGACGCTGGATTCGGGGGCTATAAAAGAAGGCTCCGGTAGTCATCGTATCAATCGTGTGAAACTGTCCATGCATACCCAAGGCTGGTGGATCTAAAAGAATTTCATCTGTTGAAAAATCAAATTTAAACCAAAACCCCTTACCTGATGAGATAGCTGCAATTGCTTCTCCATAAGGCCACTGCTTAAACTCAGGATAATATTCACTGTCGTAGTTTTCTCTATATGTTTGTCTCATCATGAAGTGAGAGATAACCGGAAGGTCATGATAAGTCAGCTGATCGAGTTTTTGCTTGAGTGAAAGTGTGGCTTGTAGCGCTTCCCCTTCGCTTGCTGATTTAGATGGATATATGAGTGCGAGGCCTCCGTTGGCTTCTATGATTAAGTGATTTTGACTGTCACTGTCGCTGATAGCAGTTAGATTCACCGCTTTTATAGAAGGGTCCATCCCATGATCACCGACAATCGCTACGACTCCTTTGGCTGGTCGGGAAGAAATCAGTTTCTTTAAGTTTGCATCGATGATTTGAAAACCTTTAACAAACAGTCTTGTTATTTGATCTTGAGAGTCAGGCTGAAAGGGTTCGGGAAGATCTCTCTGGTAGCTATGACCTAGTGAATCGATGAGTGGTTGATAAAAAAGCACAAGATCATAGTTGTTCTCCTGCTGAGCAAGTTCTCCTACATGGGCAAGAAATTGATCGATCATGGCTTGCGCTGCAAGCTTCTCCATCAAGGGAAGACCGGGTTCTCTGATGCCATAATCTGGCCAAACCATTTTACGCTCTTCAAGAAACCGGGCAAAGCTTGGCGGGTAGGCATTATTGTAGGAAGCTTTGGAGACATAAACTTTTAATCGATTAGGTTGCTCGCTTGGGAGAAGTCTCAGCCACGCTCTTCTTAATCGTCCCCTTAGAGAGGAATCTCGGTGTTGTTCTGTAAAAAATACATCAACGATTTTATGGCCAGTAACGTCGCTATAGAGTTTTCCAAATGAACCATTTTCTAGGTTTTGATCATCGTCAACGATAAGTTTGAAATCGTCCGGTGCGATCTTATCTACGGTCAAATAAATCAGTCTTTTTTCATTTGTTTGCGGATTGAGGTTGATCTCAAAGGTGTGTAATCTTCTTTCGAGCCGAAAACCTTGATCTTTTTGGCGTAATTTCTTGCGATGATCATCAATAGGCCTTAGTTCGTTCCAGTCGAGTTCTATAACTTGATGATTTGCGATCAACTTAGAGTCGGGGTAAGCAAGCCCGTCAGTGACCGTGCGTCTTGGACTTGTGCCGTTTGAGCCGACGTAAGCGAGGCTAAGAACCCTTTTTCTAGCTCTCAATGCGGCTTGCCAAAACGGCTCGGTCTTGAAGGCTTTCTCGAAACCACTAACTTTTCGACCATTTTCGTAATAGTGATTAGCAACAATGCCGTGTTTTATCGGTGAACTGCAGGTGATTGTAGAAATATGGCTGGGAGCTGTTAGTGTTGTGAGCGCCGGAATCGCTTGATGGGAGTAAGCTCCCTTTCCTGTCAACAAACCCAGGCCGCTGTCTATGTTTAAATGTCCAGACTGTCGCATGCTTTCGATGAGCTTTGGTTGTAAGCCATCGATGCTTATAAAATAGGATGTCGGCGTCTGAGCTAGAATCTTTGAGGTCGATAAAATGAATAAAAGACTAATGCAGTTGAATATAATTCTTTTCGTTGGCAAATTATCACCTATAAAGATTTTGGCTCAATGATTTGTTATTTTTTTAATTGATCTGATCTAAAACGTAAACAGCTTATAACTTAAGAAGCTGACTGACCTCAGCAACCAAATCGTGAAACTTGTGTAAAGAGGAGAGATCGTGAACAAATGGGGAATTATGCTTGTAAACCTAGGGACTCCAGACGATACAAGTGTTACGTCAGTTCGACGCTATCTAAAAGAGTTTTTGAGCGACCCTCGCGTCATCGATATCCCTGCGCTTATCAGGTTTTTACTTGTTAACTTGATCATTGTGCGCTTTCGTGGGCCGAAATCAGCAAAAGCTTACCGCAAAATTTGGACCGATCGCGGTTCTCCTCTTCTCTTCCACGGTCAAGATTTAGCTGCAAAGCTTAATGAGGTGTATCAAGGAAAGGTACAGGTCAAGCTTGCTATGCGCTATCAAAATCCATCTATTGCAAATGTACTTGAGGAATTTCGCAGAGAAGAAATTGATCAGATCATCGTGTTTCCTCTTTTTCCACAATATTCTTCGGCTGCAGGAGGATCGGCGGTCGCAAAAGTGTACGAGGAAGCGAGTAAACATTGGAATGTCACTAATCTGTACGTCATTCCCCCTTACTACGATCACCCTGCTTTTATCAACGCTCTTAAAGAAGTATCATTGCCTGAATTAGAAGCATTTGCACCCGATCATACTCTCTTTAGCTATCATGGGGTTCCGGAACGTCACGTTAAAAAAAGTGAGGAAGGGCGCAGCGGTTATTGTCTGCAAGAAAAAAACTGTTGCGACAAAATTTCTTCAGTCAATCGATTTTGTTACCGCGCTCACTGTGTTGCGACGACCAAAGCCGCTGCTAAGGCTTTCGGGCTAAAAGACAGCGCATTTAGCTATAGCTTTCAGTCTCGTCTCGGAAAAGATCCTTGGTTGACCCCTTATACTGATGAAACGATTGAAAACTTTCCTAAAAAAGGGATCAAAAAACTCGCTGTCCTCTGTCCAGCTTTTACCGCCGACAACTTAGAAACCATTGAAGAAATCGGTATGGAAGCAAAAGAATCTTTTTTAGAGAATGGAGGCGAAGCCTTTAAGGTTATTCCTTGTCTCAATAGTTCAGACGTCTGGGCCTCGGCTATTGCAGAAATGGTTAATCAATATATTACTTTTAAATCATCCTAACTCTCAGCTTTGAGCTTTATCAAGCATTTTAGGGAGCTGCTGCTGCCGGTAAGAAAATATTTTCTTGATGTCAGATTCGACAAATTTGCCAGCGATCGGTGCACTTACCCTGTAAAGAGGTAGCTTATACTTTACTAAATCGGTGACGAGCGTTCCGTTTGCGAGTCTTTCAAATAAGTGTTTATGGCGCCAATAGCCGTAGGGGCCTTTTAGTTGTTGGTCGATAAAATACTCCTTTTGCTTAAGCTCAGTAATCAGACTTCGCCAGTTTAAAGGGATACCATGAACACTGAGGCTATGATCGATCTCTAGCCCTTTTTCAAAGTTGTCTTTTGACCGTTGTTTTGTTTTAAATTTCATCTCTGGTGGGGTTAAACGAGAAAGGTTGTCGACGTTTGTGAAAAACTGCCAGGTCTCATCTAGACTTTTTTCGACCCATTGCCTTCTAAAAAATACATTTAGTCCAGCTTCTTCAACCGGACCAAGAAGATCTTCAAGTGCATCACTTAACTGGCTAAAAGCGAAGCCGAAGCCCTGCGCTTTCGCCCTTTCTGGAAAGACTTTTTGGCTATCAAGTACGATAGCTGACTTGTCGCCAAGTAAGAGCTTTAGAAAAATCGATGGAACGATCATAGGGGAAGCGACTTTTACCTTTTGAGACAAACTGCGATGGAACTCTGAAAAACGCACAGGGTTTGGTGCAGTTGCGTTAAAAGCACCTTGAAATTGATCATCTTGCAAAGCATTCGCAAAAAGAGCTGCTAAATCCTTAATGTGTATCCAGCTAAACCACTGTTTTCCTAGCCCCAAGTTGGCCCCTAAACCTCCTGCGTAAAGAGGTAAAAGCTTATCGAGCACCCCTCCTCCAAGGCCAAGTACCACTCCGATACGTATCAGGACTCTTCTTACTGAGGAGCCCTCAAGGGCTTGCGAAGACTGTTCCCAAGCTTCGCATAGTTCAGCTAGAAAACCTTGGCCAAGGGGTGAACTTTCGGTTAAAGCCTCTTCTCCTCTATGGCCGTAATATCCAATCGCTGAGGCATTGATGAAAACCTCTGGTTTGCTCGAAGAAAGATTGATTGCGGAAACGATTTTTTCGGTGAGATCGACGCGCGATTCACGCAAACGAATTCTTTTTGCTTGTGTCCACATGCCATCTGCAACTGAGTCGCCGGCAAGATTGATGATAGCGTAACAGTCCTCGAGAAGTTTAGGAGGAAAGTTCTCGGTCTTTGGATTCCAGCTGGCCCACTGACAGGGAAAGCTCATCATACCCTTTAGTCTAGAAGGGTTCCGGCTAACGAGAGTGATGTGATAGCCTTTCTGAACAAGGGTGATCCCCAGTTCCTGTCCCACAAAGCCACTTCCACCGATTAGAACTACTTTTTTCATGACTACTCCGCTAAGCTAGTTTGTCGAGAAAGGCATCAAAGCAACCTTATCTTATGATTTTTGGTTCATCTGAGCTACATGTAATGGCTAAAAGGGTAAATCATCGACGTTATAGGCTAACTTTATGAAAAACATCCTGCTCTCCTTTCTTAGCCTTTGGGGAATACTTGCAGCTTTTAATGATGGCTTATCGAAAACAAAGGGGCCCTGGCTTTCTTATGAGCAAAGTGATGGCTTAAAAAACAATACTTCAAGTACGACTCCTAAAGACAAAGAGATTGCTTTAAAACGCACGAGGGCGTTTCTAGTAGCGCCTGTCGAAAATGTCTATCACTCTCTAGATATCTACCCGATGGTAACTTGGTGGGATGAGGACCTTCCGAGCGATGCTCCCCAGTCTAAGCCTCTTCTAGCAGCCGGATTTCTTGTTACTGGCCAAAAGAAAGGATCCGACCTGACTCCTTTTTTTCTGATCAGAAGATATGGCAGTGATGACTTGAAGTCAGAACCAATGGTCGAAACCATTGTTGGAATGGATTGGCAACCCCAAGACAAAGCGACTTTAGTACCTGGTTCGAGGAATGGTCTTTGGAGAGCGGTGCTGAGAACGAGGGCTTATCCTTTCGGTTATCGTTATCTTCTTGTCGCTGAGCATCAGTTTACTATTGGTCATTGGAAATTCTCTTTGGCATATCCTAGCCATATTAATTTTCTGTGGTGGGCTGATGGTGAGT
>CAZBDM010000091.1:10771-11572 GCA_964490675.1 uncultured Oligoflexales bacterium | reverse complement strand
GATGCAGCGGTGATCATTGCAAATCTCGAATCGGCTGCTCTCGAGCAAGGGGATGAGCAGGTGTCTTCTCAGATCAGTGAAGCGCTTAGTCAAATCGAAGGCCAAGAAGGTTCCAACTCGCGAGAAAAACTGATCGCATACATTGAAGAAAGTGAACAATAGAAAATGGCAAAAAAAGATGAAGAACAAGAAGATCTAAAAAAGATTGCTTCTAGCACATTTTCAAGAGGGTTATCGGTTCTCGGCTTGACTCTTTCCACCGGTGCAAAGTTTGCTGGTCACAAGATTTCTTCTGCATTACAAGCAAAAGAAATAGCCCAGGAAAAATTTGAAAAGTTTCTTTTCAGCCAGGCTCATGTGCTTGTAGACGAGCTTGGTCGCTTAAAGGGAAGTATGATGAAAGCAGGGCAGATGCTTTCTATCTATGGCGAACACTTTTTTCCCGAGGATGTTAACAAGGTTCTCAAAAAGCTGCAGAACCAATCAAAGCCACTTGTTTGGGAGGAGATGGATAAATCTATTCGTCACCATCTCGGCAAAGATATTCATGACAAGCTAGAGTTTAACCCAAAGCCAATAGCGGCCGCTTCGATGGGGCAGGTCTATGAGGCTTATGACAGAAAAAGCGGACAACATTACGCCGTCAAGGTTCAGTACCCGGGAGTGGATAAAGCGATTGATAGTGACTTGAAGGCATTAAAAAGAATCCTAGCGGTTTCTAAGATTATCCCGCGTACGGATGATTTTGATGATGTCTTTAAAGAAGTGTCAGCTATCATAAAAAACGCAAATAACGAGTTT
>CAZBDM010000091.1:2969-10761 GCA_964490675.1 uncultured Oligoflexales bacterium | reverse complement strand
GTGAGAATGATGTTGCACTATGAAGTCGATTATGCGCGAGAACTCAATATGCTTGAAACCTACCGAGATCTTCTTGGCGATGATGATCGTTTCGTTATTCCGCATGTCTTTCGTCAGTATTCAGGTAAGCGTATTTTAACCATGAGTTACGAAGACGGCGTTAAGGTTGATAGCGAAGAAGTTAGTCAGCTCTCTCAAGAAAGAAGAAATAAACTCTCTGCCTCTCTTCTCGATCTACTTTTCAAAGAAACTTATCAATGGCGCTTTATGCAAACCGACCCCCACTTTGGTAACTACAAAGTGCGACTGGGAGAAAACGGAGAAAGTGACAAGTTCATTCTTCTCGACTTCGGAGCAGTAAGAAAATTTCCTAAACGCTACATTCATCCACTTTCTGATATCGTTAAGGCTGCTCTTGAAAATGATGCTGAAAAGCTTATAGATGCAGGTGTTCAGCTCGGATTTTTGAGAGAAGACGATGGCGATAAGCAAAAAGATCTTTTTTATCGCTTTTGTTTGATCGTCGTAGAGGCATTTTCGCAAGAATATGCAAGTCAAGACGAAGCGGCGACCATCCCAGGAAATAAGCCTTATCTTTGGGGAGAAACTGATCTACTTAGTCGCGCCGGAGCTTTAGGTAAAGATGCAGCTTTTGTCTTTAAGTTACGTCCGCCTCCGCGTGAAGCTGTTTTTCTCGATCGAAAAGTAGGTGGTGTTTTTATTGTTCTCTCTAAACTTAAGTACAATTGTGGACCACGATCGCTACTTTTGAATAATTTAGAATTAATGTCATGATGACTCCTGCAAAAATTGGTTTGTATCTTCATATTCCATACTGCCGCTTCATGTGTCATTACTGTGATTTTGCTAAGACGGCAAATTGGGATGAAAGCATAAGTGAGCGGTATTTTTCTCGGTTAGCTCAAGATCTTAAATTTTGGTTGTCTTACATCGATGGTCTGAAGGACATGCAGCTATGCTCGATTTACTTGGGGGGAGGTACACCTGGACTTTTTACCAAGGAGTTTGAGTCAATCATCGAGCTTTTGAGGCCACATTTATCGACCATCAGTGAGTTTACTATCGAAGCCAATCCGGAAGATCTCAGTGAAGATAAGCTTTCTCGTTGGAGGGAGTGGGGGATCAATCGTCTCTCCGTCGGCATTCAAACTTTTCAAGAGCATGGATTGAAGTTTTTAACACGGTTTCACAACCGCGAGCAGTGCTTTACGTCCTTTAGCAATGCGACCAACCACTTTAGCAATATCAATCTTGATCTTATCTATGGCTGGCCCGGACAAACAACTGAGCTTTGGAAAGATGACCTCAAGTCAGCCATCGACCTTGGTATCACACATCTCAGTCTTTATAACTTAATCTATGAACCGAAAACGCCCATTGGTCGGGCCTATCAACGCGGACGAATCGAACCCCAAGCTGAAGATCAACAGATTGAGTATTACCAAATAGCGAGGCAGTTTCTCGCTGATGAAGGGTTCTTCCATGAAGAGGTGTCTAACTGGGCACATCCGCAGTTTAAGTGTCAACATAATCATCTTTATTGGAGTGACTCTTATTACGTGGGAGTGGGATCTGGTGCGCACGGCTATCTGCCTCATCCAAATGGTGAGGCGATTGGGCTCCGCTATTACTATCCGAAATCAGATCGAAGGTTTCTCAATGATGAACCGCTCGTTGCCAGGGGAGACTTTTTGCAAGCTCTTGATGACTCAGGCCTAGAGGTCGAAAAGAGGGATGCAGAAGATTGGCTCTTAGAATACGTTGGTTGCAGTTTAAGGAGTTATACGGGGCTTGATTTAGAACGTTGCCAGAAGCTTTCCGGAAAGAGCTTTCGCGCGAGTCCATTGGTCAATTCATACCTTTCTACCGGTAAGCTAACAATTGTAGGTAATTTTCTGTATTTATTGCCAGAAGAGTGGATCAGAGAGACTGCTTGGAGCCTCGAAATCATCAAATGTATGACTTGAACCTCCCTCTTTTAACCTCCCTTAATTGATTGATATTGCTGTTTTAATTGCCATTCCCTAAAGAGCCCAAAGAGTCGGGCCGACCTTGTATTCAATTGGAAACATCACAATAAAATTAGTTTAGAGGCGAAAAAAATGCAGGATATGAACACACGATTTACACAATTATTGATGTCATCACTTCTGACCTTAGGTTTTGTCGGTTGCGCTGCGTCGACACAAGAAGAGTCTGTTAGTAAAAGAACGGTAAATAACAGTGACGATGCTCTTGGAGTCGATGGCCTAAAGGTATCAATCGATTTCACTGGAGAAAAATCTGGAGCACAACTTCGTCAAGTCGCGGTCGATGAATATGTCATCGATGTTACTTGTGGTGCTGAAACAAAACATGCTGATATCTCAACAGGCTTTAGTCTCGATAGAGGCGCACAAGACTGCCTTGTGAGACTGAAAAGCTTCACACTCGAAGGAGTTGCTTATCAGGCGGAAGCCGGAAAAGGCTTTACGACTCACGCCGTGAATGAGGTTGCAGAGTTCACATCTTTAGCTACCGATAACACTTTATTTGTTAAGATCACCGATCAGCTTCCTGCTGACATTCAAAATAATGAAAACGTTGCCTTCTTCTATTCGGAAGTTGATAACTTTGACGACATTACACCAGGAACAATAGATACAAGATCGATCGCGACGACGGTAAATGGTGAACAAGCGGTAGAGTTTAATATTGCTTCGGTGATCATCGACAAGGATAACGATACGATTGAGATCATTGGCGAGTGTAAGTCGCAGATCGTCGGAGCTGATTTTGATGCTTCCGAATGTGCGGGCGATAGAATTAAAAATATCCGTCTCAGATTGGAAGACTATCCAGCAACTGTTGACAAAGCTTTTCTTGATGGAGCTATCGGTAACGGTGATGAGCTAATGGACTTGACTACTGAGTATGTCGCTGTCGGAACGGCAGGGGCGGCAAACGGTGGCTTTAAGGTGACCATGGCTTTTGATGACATGAATCTTAATGACCGTATTCTAATCCTAAGCCGTATGGGAACTGACTCGTACCTTTATGGTAAGATCGACATTCAGTAATCATGACTTTCAAAATAATCAAACAAGGGAAGAATCTCCATTAAGAGGTTCTTCCCACTGTGGGCAAAATCTAGGGCAACACACTCTATTGAGATTAATATATGAAGTCTTTCGTCAATATAAAGTTAATGATACTGCTTTGCTTACCTATGCTTGGCATAGGGTGTGGAGAGTCCGGCTTTGACGCGGAGGTCAAGACAAAAGGACTATACGGTCAACAAGATAACGCTGCATCTGCCAGCGATGATCAAAGCGAAGCTGATGCTCTGCCAGAAGTCCCTGCTCGAGAACCAATCAAAAAACAAGAGCCAACACCAGAAGAAGAACAGCCGGTGCCTTATCTGGTTAAGGAGCCTTTGACGTGGGGTCTTAATCTTGTTGTTCAATGCCGTCTTGAAGAAGACATTGATGATGAGATCGCGCAGTATTCTTGTGCGCTTTACAAAGATGACCTTAGCGAGGTCGTTGATGTTCCCAGTGAAATCGATATTCAGTGGTATGTAAGAGATCGTCTCGATAATGAGTTTGAAGTGACTTACGATCAAGAGATCAAACGATTTGTCTTCACAACTGCGAAGATTCTCTTTGAAGAAATAAAGGTCCACTATTTGATCTCAGATCAGTCGAAAGAAGGGGTCATCAAAAACAGATCAAAATTGTCAGAAATTTTTGAAGAATAATTGAGTTTTCTACAGACGGTTTTTTGTAAACACAAAAAATTTACCATCCCCTTTTTGATTGCTGCAGTCCAGCGTAGTGATCATTGTTCAATAATTTCAAAGACTCTCTGAACTGGCTGACCGGGTATTCGTGGATCTCGATAGGAAACTTTGCGGGTTTTTGGTACGGCGATCTCATCGCCGTTTCTTCGTAAAGAGACCTGGACAAGGTCGTAGGGTTCTGCATCGATGAAAGTCATCTCTACATCTACACCTTGAATGTAATTAAAAAATCTCGACAGAGGTAAAACCTGCTTTCGGCTGTTTTGAAAGCTGAGATTTGCAATATTAAAAGATAAAAAAAGCTCTCCCCCTTCTGGATTATGTATTTTAAGAGCTCGATAAAGATCAAAACTAAGATGCTCTGTATAAGAGAAAATTCCCCCGACACTCGTGCCGATATCGATTAAAGGAATATCGCTAAGGTCGATTGCTGAAAAAAGACTTCCAGTTTTGACTTTCAGTCTGCCGCTGGGATCATTGGCAACTTTGTGCATGAGTGCTCTAAAGATCCAGCTATCGGCATAGGTTTCAAAGCCAAAGCCAGTCAGTAAAGGCTGAGCGTTGATGGGAAAGAGATCTGAAAGATTTAGTAAAGCTTGACCCTCTCCCATGCCAAAGTCGGCAAAGTGTTGGTTGTTTGAGAACTTGTCCATCCTGGCACGAAAGCGTTTACCGAGCATAAAGAAATACTCATGAATATTTCGATCAGAAGTGTATCCATTCTGGGCCATGTGCAGAATAATGTTCTCAGTGCAGAGATTTTGCTCGCGGCTGAGGATAGGTAAAAGATGCGATAATGACCTTGGGTCGGAAGCTCGCCCTTCAGTGCCAAGTAGCATTGCTAGTGATGCAATCAAAAATGTTTGTGAAGTCTTCTTTATATCACCCACCACTCTTAATCAAAAAAGCCTCATCATCAGGTAAGTAGCCTTGATAATGATCGGTAAAGCTTGCCTGACTATTGAGGCCGCAAGCACGAGGAAAATTGAATGCTGCCATCTTTGCCTCTTAGGTGGTGCTTTGCGCCTCTGAAATATCAAATAAAATCAAATGGTTGTATCTTTGGGCGGGGCCGCTGTTTATTAAACGATTGGCAAAAAATCTCATGTTTCAGATGGAGCAGGACGTCGATAGCCTAGTCGTTAAAGTCATGATAACGTGGCAAAGATGATAAAGATTTAATGTCTTCGGAGATCGAGAGTTGTTACGGGATTATGTTGTCATTGGGGCAGGTGTGTCGGGATTAAGCTGTGCGAGCGAGCTGATCAAAAACAGGCGCCAGGTCATTGTCATGGAAAAGTCTCGCGGTGTCGGGGGACGAACAGCTACAAAAAGAATCGATGCCATCGGTCACTTCGATATCGGTGCACAATTCTTTACAGCCCGGTCTGATGAAATGAGGCAGGCGATTAATGAGCTTCATTCTATAGAAGAGTGGACGGCGGATATCCGCTTCATCAAGCGAGGTTTGCTGCAAGCAGCTACCGAAGAACGGCGCTTTGTCGGAAAGCCCCAGATGAACTCTTGGTTAAAAGACCTGTTCGATGAAAAACTAGTTATCACGGCAAAAAAACTCGTTAAAGCCGAGTATCAAGAAACCTGGCGGCTCACTTTCGACGATGACGACCAGGTAAACTGTCATCATCTAGTCCTTTCGATTCCGCCCGAACAGGCTTTTGAGCTTCTCAAAAAATTCGAACACCTATCCTTTCTTAGACAAATTGAGATGACCCCCTGTTGGGCGGTGATGGTTGCTTTTAAAGAGAGGCCAAAGCTAGCTTACAATGCTGCTTTTGTTCGCGATCATCAGATCTCTTGGTTTGCCGAAAATGATTCAAAGCCGGATAGACCTCAATGGGCGGCATCGTGTTGGACGATTCATGCTTCAGCGCAATGGAGTCAGCAGTATTTAGAACAACAGCCGGACTTTATCTGTGATGAACTTATCGCAGCTTTTTGTGAACTAACAAAATGCAAAGAAGAAGTCGTTTTTAAAAAAGCGCATCGTTGGCGTTACGCCCAATCACCATTTTCTAGGGAGCAACACTTCTACTGGGACGATCAGATCAATCTTGGATTGTGTGGCGACTGGTTTCACGGCGGACGTGTTGAGGGTGCATTCTTAAGCGGCTATCACTTGGCTAAGCACATGCTCTCTGTTTAGTAACAGTGGATATTTATTCGGGTAGGAATTCGAATGATTGAATTAAATGAAATCTCACACTTTTACGGGCAGACAAAGGTTCTTGGCCCCTTAAGCTTTACATTTGAAAAAGCTAAACAATACGCTTTGGTAGGTGAGAGTGGCTCGGGAAAGAGCACTCTCCTTAACTTAGTTGGTTTGATGCTCACTCCTAGCCAGGGGCAGATAAAAATTGCTGATAAGTCCTTCCAAAAAACTGATGATCAATCCTTATCTCACATGCGTCTTAGAACGATTGGTTTTGTTCATCAGTTTTTCGATTTGATCAACGATCTTAGTGTCGTTGAAAATATCGAAGTGCCACTATGGTTGACGAAAGATAAAAATGCCCGCAGAAAGGCTGAAGAGCTCCTTGAAAGAGTCGGGTTGTCAGATCATACCGATAAGTTGGTGACACAATTAAGTGGGGGGCAACAGCAAAGAGTTGCTATAGCGCGCGCTATTGCTCTTAAGCCACTAGTTATCCTAGCTGACGAGCCGACAGGGAGCCTCGACAGTAAGACAGGACATCAAGTCATGGAACTTCTTAAAAGAGTTGCCGAACAACAAGGCTCGACTTTAATTGTTGCGACCCATAGCCAAGCCATTAGAGATCAACTCGATGTCTGTGTTGCGATTGAAGATGGCCAAATCATTGAGCAGCCGCATGCTTAAACTTTCAATGAGGTTGTTTTTAAACACTCAGTTAAAGAATTACGTCATCTTTTTGTTAAGTGTCCTAGGAGTAGGGCTTTCAACGGCTCTCTTACTGGCGGTACTCATCGCTAACGAGCGAGCGGTCATCGCACTAAAACCACAGATAAACTTCCTGACCCAAACTGAGCGTGATGACGATATTGCCGCCATTCAGTTTCGCCTGGCAGGAGAGCGTATTTCGCCAGTCTTTCTTGATAGTTGTTTAAGGTTTATCGCTGAAGGAGTTGAATGTTTAGGGGTACAGGCTGTCAATGTAGAACTTAAAGATGGTCGCTGGGCAAAGCTTTACGGTGTCGATGGTAGTTTGATTACAGCGGCTGCGCCTCTTGTAAGCACAGCGCTTTCTGAAGAAGGAAAGACTATTAGTCTCGTTAATGGTCAGTCTTTTGTTGTCAATGAGACGATTGAGGCAGACACAGCCTTTATCATTGTTGACCTTAGACAAGCCGAAGCTCTTAGTGGACGATCGGGTTATGATTGGATTGAAGTCTTTGCTAAAAAGAATATGTTTAGCGATCAGTCGCAGCGTTGGTTCGATATCAAACAACAAATAGCCAACGGCTTTCCGGAACAGCTTATAGAAGCTGAAACCTCAGAGCTTTTCGCGGCTAAGAAATCACTGACCGCCAGTTACCGACTGAATATTAAAATTCTTGCATTGACCAGCATCCTGGTGACGGCGCTGTTTATTTGGAATCTTAGTGCTCTACAATTACTGTATTTGAGACCTGTGGTTGGAGTTTTAAGGAAGGTCGGCGCTTCAAAAAAACAAATCTTTTCGTTCATTGGTCTAACGCTTAGTATCATTGGCTGCATGGGGGTTATTGTTGGATGTGGGATTGGAATTGCACTTGAAGGGGTCATCTCTCAACAAGTCCTTAAAACTATAGATACGCTCTACGTTAAAACAAATGCGTCGAATGTTGGATTCTCGCCTTTACTGGTTGGCTTAAGTGCTCTCTTGGGCCTTGTCATGTATGCAGTATCATCTTTAACTATGACAAGAGGGCTGCTTAAGACCGATCCAGCACATATAAGACGTGGTTCTGAAGTTTCCATATTAAAATGGCAAAACATGATAACAGCTTTTG
>CAZBDM010000091.1:0-2959 GCA_964490675.1 uncultured Oligoflexales bacterium | reverse complement strand
GAGGACTGGTCCATTTCAACTGTCATCCGAATCGCAGATATTCTCCGTTGTCTCGAGATTGTGCCGACTTTGTCTTTCCCTAATAGCAACTGATACCGTACCGGAGACTTCAGGCGGGTTGGCGAGGGAATCTCGAACAGCCCAAGAGGGGAGAGTAGAAGAGTTTCCTGGATTCGCAGCTGCTCCTTTTCTACCGTCGCTTCCGATTAACTTGTTTTTTGACAGTGAAAAGCCTCAACCCGTTTTCAGTTATTTGGCCGCTTTTTTAATTTTTGTCGTTCTTTTCCTACTGGCTGCTTTTTTTGCGACATTTTTCGCACGACTTCTGAGAGGTCTTTCTGCAAGTAATCTCTTAAATGCTTTTCCAAATTTTAAAATAGCAGCGAAGCGCTTTCGCCATTTAGGGCTAAGAAATCAAGCGGCAGTGGCGACGCTAGCATGTGGTTTAACACTCGTGTTTGGTATATCTGTGATGGTGACGAGCTTTCGGCTCAGTCTTGAAGAGTGGTTTGATAGAATTTTTACAGCTGAATATGTTCTCAATACGAGTCAATTGCAAAACTTAGAAAAGCTTCCTCGTATGTCCAAAAATCAAGTGGCGCAAATTAAGAGTATTCCGGGCATCAAGCATGTCGACTGTATTCTATACAGTAACGCTGAAGCGTCCGGACAAAGAGAAAACATCATCGGTGCTTCTTATGGGGCGGTCTCTGTTCTACCGGCACCTTACACGTTAAAGGAGATCATAGTCGGAGAATCTCCAGAGTCGATTGCTGAGAAGTTTAACAAGGGGCAGGAGGCTATCGTTATGGTGTCTGAGTCCTTAGCAAGAAGAAGACAACTTAAGCTTGGTGATGAAATAAATTTAGCATTTCTCAACCAACCTCAATCTGGTTATCGCATCGTAGCTGTCGTCAGAGACTACAGTACTGAGCAAGGCTATGTTGCTATGAGCCGATCTTTTGTCGAGACATACACAAGACTGGATGGGTGTCAGGCTATGCGGCTATATGCACCAGATCTCTCTGAAAGCAAACTACGCGACGCGCTAGCTGGGCTTGTTGATGGTCAATATCTTGATCTGAAGACTTCAAAGAAGCTGCGCAAGGAAGTGCTCAAAAGTTTTAACGATACCTTCGCTGTGACCATCGTCATGATCGTTTGTGCGGCTTTACTTGGTAGTTTAGCGTTACTAGTTCAGCTGATTCAGTCGACCAGGGAAAGGCTTCCTGAATGGATGGCCCTTAGAAGAGTCGGTTGTAGCTTTCAAAACTTATGGCGCATGGCGTTTTTAGATAGCATTTTCCTCATTATCGTTGGCGTTTTTATGGGACTTCTTGGTGGGATGACGCTTGGTTGGGTGCTTGTGGTCGGTATCAATCAGGGGTCTTTTGGCTGGACGATTGATTTCAAGTGGTTCGCGAGCCTTATCGATCTTTCCAACCAAATCGTCATGGTTCTTCTGGTGCTTTCCATTTTAACCGGAATTTCTGCTCGGGTGATGATATCAAAACGCGAGCGTTGGAATCTTGTCAGGGAGTAAAAATGATACTTTGTCGGTTAGTTGTTCTCCTCATAGGAATTTGGTTGGTGGCTGAGGGTATCAATCCGCCCGTAATCGCAGCATCCGTTGAGCCTTCTCGTAAGACGATGGTTTTTCCGCGCGATCATGGTGCGCATCGTTCAGAAGATAAAGAATGGTGGTATCTCACTTCCCATATTTTTAATCAAAAAGGTGATAAGATCGCTGGTTTTCAATTAACTGTATTCAGGGTGAAAACCAAAAAAATTGAGGAAAATCATTATCTATTGGCTCACGTCGCATTTTCAGATTTGCAGGAGAAAAAGTACTATCATCATACCTACCAAATTAGGGAGAGAGATGGTTTGACTAAGCTTTCTGATTCTGATTTGGAAATCGACATTCCTGGTCTGCGTTTTTGGCGAGATCGAAAGAATCAGATTCATTGGCGCATCAAGACTCGTTTTGAGGGCGGGCTTAGTTTTGACTCGCATGCCCAACTGATCCCTCAAAAACCGGTCATTAAACATGGCGACGAGGGGTTTTCAAAAAAAGGCCCCTGCGATCTTTGTTATAGCTATTATAGTAGTTTCAGCCGGTCGATTGGTCCGGCTTATTTTAAGCTTGGCGAAAAAACTTTTGAAGACGTTAAAGCACAAGCCTGGTTTGATCACGAATATGGACCTATGAAGATTAGTCAACAGCAGATCGGTTGGGACTGGTTTGCACTGCAGCTTAATGATGGTTGGGATATTATGCTAGCGAGATTAAGGAAAGATGATGGTCAAGATGGATATATATTTGGCACGGCTGCCAGCCCTAATGGCCAACTCATTAAACTAACTGAAAAGCATATCAGCTTTACTGAGCGGGAGTTTTGGAGAAGCGACAAAGCTAATTATCCGATTGAATGGGACATCGTATTGGACCACGAAAGATTTAAGAAACGGATGGTCGTCAAGGCATCTCTTGCCAACCAAGAAATTAAATCTGAAGGCAGTCAAGGCTTTGCTAGCTATTGGGAAGGGACGTGTGAAGTGCTTTCAAAAGATCAAAAAATTCAACTAGGCCATGCATATCTTGAAATGACAGGGTACAATCCCTCTCAACCACTCAATATGAACTAAGAGGCATGAGGACGAGGAGTATGAGAGCATTTTTTATTATTTTTATGACTATTGCGACGACGAGCATGGCATACGGAGCAGAAAAGGTGGCAGCTTATCTTAAGTTTCCAGCTCTTACCGTGGCTGATGTCAAAACTAAGATGGCGGGTAAGGCTTTTGAGTACCTAGGAAGCCATAAACCCAATAACAATGATAAGTTAACTGTGCTGCTGTTCACCCATCCAAAGCTAAAAACCCTTGCTAATAAGGACAAACGAGGTTTCGCCGCCATCGTGCGAGTGCTCATCGATACGACCAATAATCAAACTGT
>CAZBDM010000090.1:2519-11577 GCA_964490675.1 uncultured Oligoflexales bacterium | reverse complement strand
CAGTGGCCACCATTAAGAGTTTTGTCATCTTTAGCCCAAAGGGATCAGTAAAGAGCACAATGAGTAGCTCTTGCAAGTAGTCAGTGACTAAGGTGATATAGTTATCCGTTCCAATTCCTAGCTGAACTCCTTTTTTCTCCCACCAGGAAAATGGGTGATCTTTGTATTCAGATAAATGACCGGTTAGCTTTTTATTCGACGAAGGAAGCGCCACAAGAGAGACATTTTTATCAATCATACGGTTGAGTACGTCGTGCTGGTAATGCTCGATCTCTCTTGCCGTATGAAATTTTGACTTAATAAACTCCTTTTCATCCTGTCCGCTTAGCTTGCTGCCAGCTATTAATTTTTTGGGGATCTCTTGATCCTGCCACTGCATATCTAAAAGCTCCATGCCGACAAGACTATCTTTGGCGATCGCCTCACCAGAACCATTAACATTCATAACTTTTTGATAAAGACGGTGGAAATAGTAATTAGGATTAATCCCTAGACTCAATCCATGTTCAAGAGTATTGATATGCCAGATGTTCATGGCGTTATCGACAGCCTGGATACCAGATCTTAAAGTATTCCAAACCTCACCATGGTGACTTTTGACTTGGAACCCCAAGTACTGAAGCTTTCTGATTCCATCACGCATCTCAACAAAGTGTGCTTTACGATAAAGCTGTCTTTCATCACCTACCGTATCGATTTCGTTAAGGTGTTGGTCAAGAAAGGGATTTTTCTCAATTATTTGGATGAGTGAGTTCACTTGCTCGTCAAAATGAGCTTTCTTCGAAGAAAAGTTTTTATGGTCAAAAAATTTAGGCTCCTTTCTAAAACTAGGCGAAAGGATAAAATTAAAGTTAGGTTGTTCTTTTTTAAAGGCTGCAAAACCATCGTATAGCCCAAGTACGACATCTTCTTCTGTGATGTGATCAATGCCTGGAATCTTCTCAGACTCAATATTTGACTGCCTTGAAAGCGTAAATTTGATTCGGATTTGTCCGACGTTATAATTCTGCCAAAGCGTTTTTGCCATGTAATAAGCAGCTTTTTGATGAATTTCTCTATTGAGTAAGATCAGCTTAGGCAAATAGAGCTTTTTTAAGTAGGTCGAAAACTGTTCATTATCCTTTAGTGTCAAAAGATCCTTGAGATGATCCTTGGACTTCACAGGGAAACTCCCTTGTCCGTAAATAGCTTCAATCTTTTCTCGGTAAAATCCTGCTTCTGCCCCTGACAAAAGCTTGTCAATATGAGGGTACAAGAATTCAGCGTCAAGCGACCCTGTCAAATGTATATGATCTTCCTTGAATGGCAGAGGGAAGTTCTTAAAGAAACAAAAGAGAGCCTTCGCTACTGGATGATCCAGTAGCACCTGAAACTCAGAACCATGATGTTGATAAGAAAAAACGAGCTCTCGAAATTCTTCTATAAGATGGCATAAAGTTACATCATCTCTTATTTGTCGAGCTGTCACCAACAGTTTTAAGGTATCAAGTAATGAGATTCCGTTAGTTTCGCTTATAATTACAATTAGTTCTTTTAATAATTTATCTTCAATACTATTTTGCATCAGGGTAATCTTACCTATGTAAGGATATTCTCAATCTCTATGTACCCCATCATTTTAATACGGGAGCTTCTAAATTGGTAAAGAAAAAGCGGATTGCCACCACATTGATAGCCGGTAGTATAGCGGAGCTGGTGAATAAGCTTTTTCCTCTTGTCATAATTCATTACGCTCAAACCAAACTTGGTATGGAAAGCTTTGGCTATGCTCAATTCGGTATGCTTCTGGTCGATCTCACCATCCCTTTCGTCGTTTATGGTTATCAAAACTACACGTCAATCGAAATCGGAAGAAATAAAGACAACAAAGATTATATTTCTAAACTTCTTTCGAATGTCATCTTTATCCGCTTAATCCATGCTGGTATTGCTGCTTTTTTTCTTGGCTTATTGGTTGCCCAATCAAGCAAATACCAGGACTACTTAGCTGTTGTTCTTGCGACATCATTCGTCCTGTTTACTAGCGCAATCGACTTATTACCGCTTATGGTTGGCATTCAAAAGCTCAAAAGCTTCAGTTTTTTTACAATCATTTCAAAATCTATTAGTCTCGCTCTTATTTTATCATTCGTTAACGACCCCAATGATACAATCATCTATGCGGTTATTACCCAAGCAACAAATAGCGCTATCTCTCTAGCTACTTTTATTTATGGAATGCGGTTTTTTAAGATCCACCTACCTGATAAAAAGATGCTTTTATCGACTATTAAAGATTCAACACCCTTCGCTGTCATGATCCTCCTAATCTATCCATTCGAAAGATTTGATCTCATCATCATCGAGCATTTTGGCAAGGCTGAAGCTGCTGGCCTATACTTTGGTGCTTGGCGTCTCATGCAAAGTTTGACACAAGCCGTATTGATGATAGGCAATGTATTTGTTTCAGAGTTGGTCTCTATTGAAGACCAACATAGTTTTACAAAACACATAAAACTAGCTGTTTGGATTATTATGAGTCTAGTCGTGACAGCCGGTCTAGGAAGTTGGTTTATCGACAGCCAGCTGATATCCCTCGTCCTTGGAGAAGACTTTTCAGCTGCTGGCCCTACCCTAAGTATGCTTTTAACTAGTTCGATTTTCTTTGCTCTTTTTAATCTTTTTGGCATGCAAATTCTTATGCTGAAGAACTCAATTTGGAAGGTCAACCAAGCACTTTTTATCGGTCTTGTCGTGGGTAGTATCGTTAGCTACTCTTTAGCCCCCAATTACAGCTTTCTTGGCGTTTCCTTTGGGTCTATTGTCGCGAAATTTTGCGCCGCTTTATATGTCATTTATTACGCCCACCCTCACATTAGCGAATTTCCAACCAAAGAAATTTTGAAAGGCGCTTTTCCTGCTCTCGTGATGTTCGTAGTGCTTTATTTTCTCGATTTAAATAATCTCTGGGTCAATCTGATTGTCGGCGGATCCGTCATCATAACAATGACGATGATCATTAATCGTAACCATATCTTTTATTTAATGAAAACACTCAAAGATAGAAAATCACTTTAAGCTTTTGTCAATCTGTATCTTGAGAGGATCAAGAATTGGCTCAAGGATCACTAAGTCTTGATCATCTGTTTCGTTTAACAAAGTTTCCACAACTAACCGTTTCACTTTGACACTGCTGTATTTCAAAGACATTTTCCTAGATGGATCATAAAAGGCAAACTGCAAGTCACAGCGAGCAGACATTTCTTTACAGAACCTGATAAACTGAGGAATCTCCTGCCAATTAGATTGCAACACACACATAGACAGACAAAAATCGACATCACCCTTGCCTTCAGAGAAGAAAAAATTTTGCAGCTCTTCGACAGTTTTCAAAGTCAAACTTAAGTCTCCCCCTCTTCTGATCGCTCTATAGGTATCATCGTTAAGGCTATCGATACTCACTTGAAACATACGAAGCTTAATTTTTCTCAAGTACGTCTTTAACCGTTCTGTAAAGGGGTAATGAGCATTAGTAACAAAACCCCAGAGGCAATTTAAATTAACTGAAGAAACTTGATCAATAAGCCGAAAAGTATCTTTTTGAATAAAGGGCTCCCCTCCCAAGACATCAATTTCTTTTAAAAAAGGAAATAACTTTTCCCTACCCTCTCTCCATAAAAAACTTTCATCATAGATGGAATGGGGCTGCTGCCAGACATCACACATAACACACGATAGGTTACAAGTGCCATTAAGCCTGAGATCAAACCTTTGAGGGGTTGAAGCCTGAATTTCTGAAAATTCAACTCGACTTCTAAATCTTTCAAATTGCTTGTGACAGCTAATATTGTTGATCCTCGCCCTGCATATTCGGATATCACCATCAAGGAACTCCTTTCTTAACCGTCTCAACTTTTTGCCATTCCAAATATCTTCAAGATTTTTAGTTTTGATATCTCCTAGTTGATAGGAGAAATGGTAACAGCATGGATAAGCCTTGCCTTCAGGCTGAAATAAAATCTGAGAGAAAGGGGCGCAACAAAGTGGCTGCTTTCTTAGTTCGTCATCGACTGGTTGTTTGCTCATCAGATCTCCCATCTCACCTGCGTAATTTAACTATTTCGTGGCATTTTTTTAAGCTATTTATGTTTTTACTAGTTATCACATTCGTCTAGGGTTTTTCTACCTAGCTTAAAAATTAACTTTTTGATCTTTGCTGTCGATAATCGATATTGAACAAGACGAGTAGCAATGAATTCGAAATATCAAGGGAGTTATTCGTGTCTGAAAACAACGGTGTCATTCTTATCGTCGATGATGAAACGGGTACACGTGTACGTATCAATCAAATCATTGAGAAGTTGGATTACATGTCTGTTGAAGCCGACAGAGGAAGTAATGGCATCGAAATGCTTAGGGACTACAAAGTCGACGTCATCATCTGTGACGATCATATGGCAGAGATGAATGGTGTTGAATTTCTCCGACAAGTAAGAAACCTTGGCTACCGCATGCCATTTATTTATATGACTGACGATGCCAACTCAGAGACTGCCATCGATGCTTTACGTCTCGGTGCATTTGATATTCAATCAAAGGAAGACATGGATAAACCAGGCTTCAGAACAGTGTTGTATGATGCTGTTAGTCTTTCGAAGTTAGAACAAGATTTCAACGAAAATATTGAGCGAATTATTCCTGTTACTGATGACCCAAATAAAGAAACAGAGTGGCAGGAAGCCGCATGGTATGTCATGAGTCTAAAAGCTCTCAATGCAAACTCGTAGAGGCACTTAATGGCTGACAAAGAAATCGAAAAGAAAAAAGAAGAAGAACTGTACGCCTACTTGAGGCGAGAATTCGTCTCCTCAGCAAATGAACTTCTTATGAATTATGAGGTTTTGATCTTCGAACTTGATCAAGCAGCTAATCGCGCTCCCCTTCTTGCTAGGCTCTACAGAATCGTCTTTGGTTTACAAAAAGCTGCTACGCTTATCGAATTTGACAAGCTCAGTCAGTTTCTTCTCTCACTGCAGGATACATTAGCTGTACTTCGTGTTAATCAAAGAGCTATCAGCCAAGAGATCTTATCTTTTCTTCTCTCGGCTAAAGGGCAAGTTCAGCTTATGTTGAGCACAATTGCCCGCGATAAGAAAGATGCTAACGCCTGGCTGAACGAAGATTTAAAATCAAGTCTTGAGGAAATTCCGGCCTCCATTACGGCGCGGATGAAAGAAAAACAGCAGGACACAAAACAAGAAAAGACAGAGAAAGCTGAAACAACAAAAAAAGTCACAGCCTCTAAATCCAAGAAAACGGTCAAGTCTTCCGTTTTACGTGTAGATTCTTTAAAGGTTGATTCAGTCATGGAAATGCTAGGTGAGCTCGTCGTTTTGAAATCTCTTCTTATGCAAGATGAAGCTATTCAAAGCGTCGCGAACCAGAGAGTTGACTCTACACTAAAACTTCTCGATCGAACCGTTCGTGATCTTTACGATCGTACCCTAGCGATCCGTATGACTAACGTTAGTCCACTTTTCATGAAACTGGAACACACAATTAAAAACCTATCGGTTGAGCTCGGTAAACCAGTACAAGTCACCATATCGGGGGAGACTACTGAAATTGACCGCACAATAACAGATAAACTTGGAACATCTCTCATTCATATCATTAGAAATGCAATTGACCACGGACTTGAGCCTGCAAATGAGCGTCTTGCTAAGAACAAACCAAAACAAGGCCAAGTACGTCTCGCTGCATCCACTCATGGTGGCAATATCATCCTTGAAATCTCTGATGACGGCAAGGGTATTGATAAACAACGAGTCTATGAAAAGGCCGTTTCTAAAGGGTTGATTCCTGAGACAACAAAAATGGAAGACCTTAGAGAAGACGTAATCTTTGGGATGATCTTTGAACGTGGCTTTTCTACAGCTCAGAAGGTAACTCACTTAAGTGGACGCGGTGTAGGCCTAGAAGCCGTAAAAGAAACCATTGAAAACATGGGAGGCAGCCTTTCGGTAGCGTCTCAACAGGGAAAATTTACGAGATTCACCATGACGATACCTCTCAGCACTTCCATAACTGATGGTATGATGGTCCGCGTCGGCTCAAAAAGATATATTCTGCCAATTGATATCATCGCTGAGTTTGTAAGTTTTGATGGTATCAAACTTACAAGTGTAGCTGGCAAGGGTGAAGTCATCGACCTGAGGGATGTTTATATTCCTTTACTCAGACTAAACAAAGCATTTAGTCGTTCTGACACCGACGAAAGAGGCCTCATCATCATTGTTCAGTCCCCTCACTTAGGAAGGGTTGGAATCGTTGTCGATGAAGTATTAGGGCAAAGCCAGGTTGTTCTTAAGAGTTTAAAGGATTCCATTGGAGCGCCTGTCGGTGTAGCGGGTGCGGCGATTTTGGGTGATGGTCGAGTTGGCATGGTACTAGACATCAATTCAATTTTCGAAAGAGTGTATGCTAAAAAATCTGTACTAGAGGGTGTTGCTTGACAATGAATGAGATCCCAAGAGCAATAACGAGAGACCATTCCAGCTCAGAGGATGTTGCGAAGGACGAGAGCTTTTTGCGACTGGCCAACCATATCTATAGGCTTTCTGGTATCAATCTTCCTCCTACCCAAAAGAACTATAGCCTCCTTTCAGGCCGAATCAGTAAGCTTTGTCGTCAGTACAATCGTTTTTTTGATTTCGATATGGTTTCAGACATTGTCGAAACCAACAATAAAAAATTTATCAAAGATCTCATTTCAGTAATGACAACCAATACAAGTCATTTTTTTAGAGAGGATGGTCACTTTGATCACCTGAAAAGATTTCTTCCAAAAATAATCGCCGAAAAACAAAAACTCGGCATTCCTGAGCTGAGGGTCTGGTGTGCAGCGGCCTCTACTGGTCAGGAACCTTACACATTAGCAATCACCATTAAAGAGACATTAGCTAATCAAAAATACAAATTGAAACTCCTTGCAACCGACATTGACGAGCAAGTTTTGATCGAAGCGAAAAAAGGTGTCTATTTTTCTAAAGACATTCGTAAAGTTCCTAAAGAAACATTATATAAGTACTTTACTCATCAAAAAGAGGAATATACCAATGAAGATTTGTATATCCTTGATAAAGAGCTAAAAAAGTCTGTACACTTCGCAACTTTAAACCTCACCAAAATGCCATATCCGTTCAAATATTTGTTTGACGTCATTTTTTGTAGAAATGTTTTTATATACTTTGACGATAAAACGACCGAAAGAATTCTCGTGGAGTTTCAGAAAAATCTAAACATAGGTGGTTACCTTTTTTTAGGACACTCTGAAGCTCTGATTAGAAGACGAGATGATCTTAAAAGGGTTGGTGAATCAATATATAGGCGAGCAATATAAATTTCAAGCGAGTTGAAAGATGGAAAGTAGGGATTTAAAAGAACACGTATTGATTGTAGGTGTCGACAAAGAAAACTTTGACGGGTTTGAGTCTGTATTAAAGGACAAAGGCTTTCACGTCCTAAGATCAGACAATCCAGAAGAAGCACTGTTGAAGTACTACAAGCATTCAGTGTTTTTAATTGTTTCTGATTACTCGTTCGCAACGAGTAATGGCTTTGACTTTTGCATTCGCATCAGACAAAGAAGCAACACGACACCCCTCATATTAACCACCACCAATCCCGACAAGGACTTCACTGCCCGAGCCTTCAAGGCTGGAGCAACTGATGTCATCGATAAAGAGAGCTTGTTGGACGAAGGGCTTAAAACACTCGAAAAATATCGATCTTTACGCGTTGAGGCGCTCGTTTCAGAAGAAAACGAACTCAAGGAAATCAAGTCAATGTTTATCACAGAATCCAATTCGATTCTCACAGACATTGACGATCACGTCTTGGCTCTAGAAGAGCAGCCACTAGCTGCTAAAAAAATCGATAAGCTTTTTAGAAAAGTACACACTATTAAAGGTTCAGCAGGTGCCGTAGAAGGCGCGGAAAAAATCAATCTCCTCGCTAATGCCATTGAAACCTGCCTGGCTGCTGTAAAAGATGGCTATCTAGTACCTTCATCACTATTTGTCACAAAGATTCTCGAATCAATAGATCTCATCAAGCAAATGGTTAAGGACTTAGAAGACAACAAAGAGTCCAACGCAGACATTGACAAACATATTGAAGACCTTAGAGGCTTCATTGGCGACAAAACAACAGCAACAGCTAAATTAGCACCTAGTCTGACTCAATTAATTTCAGATGATGCAAAAGAAGATGGTCAAGATGGCGTTTTCGTCTCAAATAAAAAGCTCGATGAATTTATGGACCTTGCCGGTGAACTCGTGGCTTTTAAAAACAGCTTTAGCAGAATCATCTTTGAAGAGAGAACTAATAACGTTGCTATTGACGCAGCAACGATGGACGAACTGAGAAAAATGCTTAATAAAATTTCTGATCAAATCCAAGGCCAAATCATGGATGTTCGTAAGGTCAGTCTTCAAAAAGTGTTTTCTAAGTTCCCAAGGACCGTTCGTCAGATTAGCCAGGATCTCGGTAAGCACATTAAGCTAGAGTTAGAAGGGCAAGACCTTCAAGTCGACAAAACAATCGCTCAAGCTCTCAGCCAATCTCTCATCCACGCCGTCAGAAATGCATGTGATCACGGCATTGAGATTCCACAAGACAGGGTAGCACGCGGCAAGCCTTCTGTCGGAACGATAAAAATAAAAGCCGAGGAAGACATGGGGATCATCAATATTGATATCCAAGATGATGGCCAAGGTCTCAACAAAGAAGAGATTATTAGAAAAGCAATCGAAGGAAACTTTGTACCCGAACGACAAGTTTCGCGCTTTACCGAAAAAGAATTACAAGACATTCTCTTCACACCAGGGTTTACCACAAAAGCTCAGCCAAAAGATGTCTCTGGCCGAGGCGTGGGAATGGATGTCATCAAAGAATCAGTTGAAAATATCCATGGTACCGTGCAGCTTGAGTCAGAAGAAGGTAAGTTTAGCAACCTCGCGCTTAAAATCCCAGTGCCGAGAACAGTCATTGTACAGCAATCAGTTATTGCCAAGTC
>CAZBDM010000090.1:0-2509 GCA_964490675.1 uncultured Oligoflexales bacterium | reverse complement strand
TCTGGAGACATTTATCTAGCCATTCCGCTCGATGATATCGCCGACATTCGTCCTCTGACTGAGCGCGAATTGACATTTGTGCAGTCAGGATGGACCTGCCAGCATCGTGGTAAGACGATCCCAATCTCCGACTACAAAAACTACGCACTTTCCGGTTGGGATAAAAATCGCCAGATAAACTTCAACCCAGGCGAGCTCACTATTGTGCTTTCATACAAAGATCGCTTTTTGGGCTTAAGAGTAGAAGAAATCATTGATCAACTAGAAGCCGTTGTAAGGCCTTTTTCTAAGTTGATAGATGATATCGCAGGATTTAAAGGTGTTTCGATCTTATCGAGTAATCGAGTTTCTTACGTAGTTTCCGCTGAACATCTGGTTAAACATTCACTTTCATTTAACGAAAGTTTAGATCAGTCAACAGCCGCATAATGGATGGAGATAGGTATGAGTGCCGAAGATGAAGAAATTATTGCGATACTTCAAGGTGAGTTTCTAACTGACCCTGAAGATACTCTACCTCGCTTAAGAGAAGCAATCGATAGCTTCGAGGAAGATCCTTATGAGTCGATTTCACAGATTTTAAAGATCGCTCACGGCATCAAAGGATCAGCACAGGCGGTAGGATTCCTAGGGATATCTGAACTGGTTCACGAAATGGAATCAGCTCTGTTGACAATGAAGAAGAAAGAAGTATCAGGTAGTCATGTATCGGAATGTAAAGCAGCTATCGAAGGCTGTATCATTGAAGTCGAGAACTACTTTGAACTCCTCAACGATGATTTATCCTATGCTGAGTCAAACGATGCATGGAAGCCATCGATGTCAAATCTTGAGAAAGTTACAGAGGCACTCGCCGACAAAGGCGCTGCACCTGCTTCTGCTCCTCCAACACCATTGGAAGACGAAGACGATACAGCGGATTGGGGATTAAAAGAAGAGCCAACACAACCAGAGCCAGCTCCTCAAGTCGAAGCTAAAGTAGAAGTAGTAGCTCCCCCACCATCTCCCGCACCAGAACCCGAAATCGATGGGTCTGTTGAGACAACCGAGTCAGATGATGACTGGGGACTTAAACAAGCTGAAGACGAATTTGTTGCTAAGAAAAAGGTTGAGAAAACTGAAGAAGCTCCTACTGAGCAAGCATCTGGTGACGATGATTGGGGTTTAGAGGAAGCAGAAAAAGAGTTCATGGCGAAAAAACGCGAGAAGGCGGAAACGCAACCTACACCTCCATCTCCTGCTTCTCCCCCAGAGCCAGTTGCTGAAGAAGTTGTTGAGGAAGAGCCAAAAGTTGAAGAACCGGTTGCTACGCAACCCGTTAAAGAAGCTGCTTTTGATGACAGTGAAGATTACGAAATACCAGCAGCTGTTGATTACAAAGAATTCGATGTAAAACCTGCAACAACTTATGAAGCTCAACCAACTGAACCGGTTGAAGAAGAAGGTCCGTTTGATCCCGATAGCTGGGGTATGACGGCTGAAGAAGAAGCTAAACTTGCAGAGAAGAAAAAACAGCAACTCAAACTTGCAGAAGAGCCGCAAGAAGAAGCTGGCGATGATGGCTGGGATCTAAAGAAAGACGCCGAAGCAGAAAAGCCAGGCGCAACAGCAAAAGAAGAGACCCCCGCACCTGTCGCCGAAGCTCCGAAAGCAGAGGCTGTTAAAGAAGCACCTGTCGCTGCGAAACCTGCTCAATCCATTAAGAAGAAGGCTGCAGCAACAGTAAAAGAAGAGCCTGTCGCTCAAGCAAAGCCAGTTTCTTCAACCACAGAAAAACCCGTCGTCAAAGCCAAGCGCAAAGGACTTAAAGCCGGTAAAAGACGTGAAAAGCGCAGAATGCCTTCACGGGACGATGATAAGCGCATTACCGCTAAAGACTCACATCAGTATCTATTATGTGAGAAGAAAGGACAAACCTATGCCATCGACGTTTCTGTAGTTAGAGAAATTATCGATGCGCGCCCACTTCAGCCCCTTCCAGTTGAGAAAGAGCAGGTTTCAGGTGTCATGCCTTTCCGCGGTCTCGTCTTACCTGTACTCAGAATGGACAAAGTCTTCGGAAAAGAAGAAGAGATGAGAGCGAAGAAGAATTGTATTATCATTTGTGAGATCGGCGAAACCACTTTTGGCATCGGCTTTGATAAGGCAAAACAGGTCATCACTTTGCGCGATAGTGAGATTCAAGATGCTGTAACACCTGGAACCGATGAAGCGAAAAAGATTGTCAAACAAATGGCGAAACTTGAAGATACATCTGTACTGTTCCTTGATCTAGATAGGTTAATCGCAGCATGATAAATAAGTTTCTCTACCCAGGGCAGATCTTTGCCTCAGCAAAACCTGCATCGGTCATAACGGTGCTTGGTTCTTGCGTGGGTGTTGCGTTATGGGACCCTAAACTCAAGGTCGCAGGCCTCTGTCATTATCTTATTGCAAAACCTCACGAAGACAATCAACACGGTCCTCGCTACGGTAGTGACGCCATCGAAATGCTTATCGATGAAGTCAT
>CAZBDM010000089.1:9822-11684 GCA_964490675.1 uncultured Oligoflexales bacterium | reverse complement strand
GGCGATGAATATTGTGATGGCGACCTGGTTATTTTACAAGAACTAAGACAAAGATACGAGGAGACTTCTCTCGCGTACCAATCGCTGCCGGAAGTTGTCGATATGCTCTTTGATGAAGAGATTGTCTACCGGGTTGATCTGCTTGATCAGCACCTAGCCGACGCTGCTGAATTGCTGCGAAAAGGCTGGCTCAACAGCCTTTGGCAGTTCAGACACGCGCAGGGACCGAATGTAGAAATGAAATTCCGCGATCAACCCTGGGCACCGATCTGGACAGACCCAGCCTATGATATCGGGATTGGCAGCAAAGCCTGCAAACACATGGGTAGCTATACTGTAGGTGCATCGGGCTTTCATCACAGAATCATAACGGGAACTGCCTATCGAATTACTTGTGATTCGCTTAATGCCCTCTATAGCTTCGATGATTGTAAAGCAGAGCTTATTCAACAAGAGCAAAAGGCAGCTATTGGCTTTTATTGCAGAGATTAGCTTTAAGTCGCTTATCAAATCTTTAAAAGCTCAGCACTATGCTGAGCTTTTCTCTTTTAAATCGTCGATCGTGAAAAACAACTCTTTGCGGCGTTGTCACTTCGAAACGGCCTCCGTATTTCTATGCAAAAGCAAGGAGTAATCGACGAAGACAACGCAGAGATAAGGCGTTTTGCACGCTCGACTCAATCTTTGTTAAGGACAGTTTACCCGCTCTGATCTAAACCCACTTAGGTCAGGTTTGACAAAAGTTGCGGTGAAATTTGCCTTACAATCAAGATTGATCAACATGTCTCTCACCTTGACGGCGATGACATTCACGCAGTACCAACCATTTGGATCAAGTAGGTTCATCGTCGACTTCTCGGAGGCATCACCTTCGATATGCAAAACGACAAGTCTAGGAGTGTCAGACTTTATGTTGTCATTAAAGACAAGTCTCTGCTCTTCACCGACGCGCATTGGGAAGAGGTTAAACGCTTTTTCCGCCTCTGCTTCAGAGAAAGGAGAATTATCCCACTGCCTCACACAGGCTTTTGCAGCATCGATTGATTGCTGCTGCTTGAGTGGGTCCAAATCATCTGTCGGAATGCCTTGCCCTTGGTTATCAGGATCGATGTTGCCCGTCTTATCGTCAAGCCCATCAAGCCCTTCAACATCTCCGACTCCCCCACCCGCTTGGCCGACAACATCAGTCGTAGAGTCCGATCCTTTTGGCCCTTTGCTACCCTTGCCATCAGCATCAGTCGATGTCGTATATTCAGCTTCTTCGTTCGCAGAAGCCGTATTTTGATTTGATGAATTTTGTCCTTGAAAAGCGGTTCCTGAATTGAAACCTGCACGACCACATGATGATAAAAAGAATACAATAACAGAAACAGCTATAGACCGCGCCGCGGTCAAAACAACGTCCGCCATGATTACAACCCCGAATTTTAAGATTAGTGTATGTCTAAAAATGATATCGGCAAGGACCTGATAAACCTTGAGATTGCTGGCTTTTTTTTGTTTAATTTAATGTTTTTGTAGGCTTGCGGAGCTACTTTGGCTTGTTTTTCTCTTTCGCTGATCTTTCAAAAGCATCATCTAAGTCTTGTTCAGACTTTTTAGTGGTCACCCAGGTTCCATCATCAGTGAAGTATCCTTCGGCTTCGTAACGTTTCCCAGGAAGACCACTTCTTCTGCGGGCGACGGCCATTTTTTGCTGACACTCCTCATTGTACGTAACTAAGAGCTTTTTCATCTTTTCAAGACTTTTACCGTATTTTCTTTCCTTTTTAAGACGTGTAAGAAAATACTCTTTTTTAACGAGCTTCAGCTCACCGTCATCGGTGATACCAAACTCTTCTTTGGTTTCATCGACGCTCTTC
>CAZBDM010000089.1:7858-9812 GCA_964490675.1 uncultured Oligoflexales bacterium | reverse complement strand
TTTCAATTCGACATTTTTTCAGCTCAGAATACTCATGACGAATATCGTTCTCGAGCTTGTTGTTAAACCACTGCTGGGAACGCAGCTCATCGGCAGCGTAGTTTTCAGTTTGAATGACCGCTTTACCTTCTTTATCGATACCCACCTGCCCTTGTTCGGCACTGCCTTTTGCTTCTAATGTTGTATCAATTTTTTTCGGTTCGTGCTCTGACGATACACATCCTAAAAACAGAGAGCTCAACACAAATATCTTGAAGGTGTCACGGTTCATCATCACTTCCTATTTTCAACATTCTTGACCACCCTAAGGATAGCTAAATCATCTATTATTTTAAACCTGAAACTCGCCCAATCGATCGGTTCTGCGAACGTTTTCCAACGACAAGAAAGACAGCAACCATCAGTGAGGCCACAACGGCTGCCACCAAAAAGTAGTCTTTTTCTTGCTCAATAAAACACATTGAGAAGAACACTGGCGAAAAAAACTGCCCTGAAAAGAAAAAACTATTCATCGCTCCAAGACCCCTACCACGTCCTGCTTCGGGCAACTTGCTGACCACCCAAGAAACGAGACTCGGCATAGCAACCCCGCTTCCAGCACCGAAAATAATTAAGGCAATAATAACTTGCCAAAGACTTTCTGAGAAATAGATGATTGAGAACCCAACAGCTTGCATAAAGAAAGTAAAGAGCAGCGCATCGAACCTGCCCATTAGTGATCTAATCTTCAAATAATAATTGGAACTAAACGCGCCCGTTAAAGTGAGAACGGAAAGTACAAGGCCAATGATCGATTCATTATCGATATCGATGGCTTTTAGAAAAAAAGGCAAACGAAGCGGTATTAGATAAAAAATCGTCATAATCGCGAGCGCAAGAAGAAGCAACGGCCAAATGGACAGAGCCGTTTTAAAAAAATTCTCATCATAACCTTTCATACTGTGAGGGTCATAACGATCCTTAACAGGAAGTACGAGAGGTATAATAAAGAGCGCAGTCGCATAGATGAGAAAAGGATAACGCCAATGAATAGATGCTAAAAAACCGCCAAGAAGAGTAAAAACAACACCCCCACCGATCATATAAGATCCCTGTATGCCAAGTATCCGCCGCAACCTGTCGCCTTTATAATAATCACTTAGTAGAGCCGACGAACATGTCATAATCGCACCGACTGCAACACCAAGCAGAGCTCTGCTAAAGAGGAAGACGTAAATACTATTGAGATAAAGACCGGCTGTCCCAAACACAGCATAAAAAAACAGCCCAACAACAAGAAGCTTTCGGCGGCCAGTCCGGTCTATAAAAATCCCAGCAAAAGGCGCTGAGAAGGCAATGGCGATACCCGGCAAAGCGAGCAGCATTCCCATTAAGAGATCTAAATTCTCTAGATGTTGATATACTTTTGAAATTGCCGGAAGCGCAGGGGAAATCGTAGCTCCAGCCATAACCGTTAGACGGCTGGCAAGATAAAGAGGAACCGGCGACTTCAACTCGTCAGAAGACATCAACCTTACTTCTTGGCTTGCGCATGAAATATTTCTTCTAGCCCGAGACCGGTAAGTTTTTTAACACCAGAAAGCAGAACCCAAAGAGCAAAACCCATGACCACCATCGAAGGGACGACAATAACGGGATAAGACAGCGCTGTCATACGGCCAAGTTCGGCAACAAATTCAGGGGTGCCCGCCGGACTTTTTAGAATATAGATCGCCAAGAAGAAGTTAAGTACAGCACTCACAGCAAATGACATGGCAAGCAACCATGTTGCTTTGACCAAGAGCTTTTCAAATGCCGCTTTGCTGTTGTGTTCCTCGAGAGCTTTGTGGACTTTTTCGACGTCCATGACGTTTTCGTTAAAAAGAAAGGTTCTAACCAGAGGGCGGCGCGTCTTTAAGGAAACAACCACAAAAATGCCAATCAGTGTTGGAAAAGCAGCTTCCTTGACAGCAAA
>CAZBDM010000089.1:0-7848 GCA_964490675.1 uncultured Oligoflexales bacterium | reverse complement strand
GCCGAGACCACCCGTGATCAAAATATTAAGAAAACCGAGAATGGGGATAAACCCAACCTTTTTAAATCTGATGAATTCGTAGACAGCATAGCCAAAAGGCAAACTGAGCCCTATCAAAAAGATCGCATGTGGACCTATCTGATCGGAATCACTAAATTTGCTCCAAATAAGAGCAGGAAGAGCAATGTTGATAATGACCGAGAGAAATTGATTCTCTTTCTTGCTTTTCCCATTGTTATCAGTTACTTGCTTAGCTTGTGTGGCTTCCATAAAATCGCAATCTTGGCATGATTAATAAAAAAACTTTGTCATCTTAGCTTGTCTTTTTCAATTTCCCTAGTAAAAGTTGATATATCCATCCATTGACGAAGTAAATGGGAAGGTTTAGACAATAGAGCTCGTAAGCGATTGTATGTAAGATATACTTCACAGGAGAAACAACATTGAAAAAGAAACCTGACTTAGTAGCAGTAAAAAGAAAAGACGGACGTTATTCAGTAAGAAAACGCGGCGGTGGTTATCTTAACGCGGAAGAGAAGATTAAGTACCTCGTCGAACAAAACCTCATTAAAGCAGCACTTCCCAAAAAAGAAGAAGAAGCGCCTGCAGAAGAAGCACCAGCGGAAGCTTAATCGCACCTTATCTATCGCATGTTAGGACTAATGAATGGCTAAGAAACTGATCATCACCGAGAAACCAAGTGTTTCGCGAGACATTACCGGTGCCTTGGGCGGGTTTACCGAGGTTGACAAAGGCGAGTATTGGGAAAGTGACGACTTCATATGTACCTACGCTGTCGGTCACCTTTTGGGTCTCGTCGAGCCCGAAGACATCGATGACAGTTTCAAGCGTTGGAGTTTAAACACCTTACCGATCATTCCCGAGCAGTTTCAACTCAAACCGAAACCTGGCCAGAACAAACGACTTAATGTCATCAAAAGGCTTATCAACCGCAAAGATGTTGACTGCTTAATCAACGCATGTGACGCCGCGCGCGAAGGAGAGCTGATTTTCCGAGAAATCGTCGATTACGCCAAAACGGACAAACCCTTTCAAAGACTTTGGCTGCAGTCGATGACGAAAGACGCCATTAAAGAGGGTTTCAAACAGCTACTACCGGCGGAAAAAGTCCACGGACTGGCTGCTGCCGCCGAATGCCGCTCAAAAGCAGACTGGTTAATCGGTATGAATGCGACAAGAGCTCTCAGCATCAGATTGCGAACCCGATCCCAAAAAGGAGCTTGGTCGGCAGGCCGCGTGCAAACCCCTACCCTTTCGCTTCTCGTCAACCGTGAGCTGGAAATTCTTGAGTTCGTCCCTGACGATTACTGGCAAATAAGAGCGAAGTTTAAGGTTGGTGATAACGAATACGAAGGTCTCTATTACGACCATGCTTTCAAGCGCGATGACAAAAAGCCTCACTTACGTTCGGATAGAATCTTCAGTAAAGAGCGTGCAGATGAGATTCTCGAGCAGATCAAAGATCAAAGCGGACTTTCTTCTGAAACGAGAAAGCCACGCTCTGCAAAAGCTCCCATTCTTTTCAACTTGACTGCTCTGCAGAAAGCAATGTCAAGCCGCTATGGCTTTTCGTCAAAGAGAACCTTGCAAGCAGCACAAAGATGCTACGAATCCCATAAGGTATTGACCTATCCGAGAACAAGTTCTTCTTGCCTTCCAGAGGACTACGTCGGTGAAGTCAATAAGATTTTGGATGTCTTTTCAGGCTCCGACAAATACGGCAAGCATGCTCAACACTTGATAGACAACGGGCGACAAAACGAGAAACTTGTCTTCAACGACAAAGGCGTCAGTGATCACTTTGCAATTATTCCAACAGGTCAATTCAGCTCACGCCTGGAAGGCGATGATTTAAAACTTTTCGACATGGTTGTCCGTCGGTTTCTGGCTGCCTTTTACCCTCCTGCTGTTTATGACAAAGTAGAAAGAACCACAATTATAAAGGATCATCACTTTAAGACTGGTCCTGTCGAAACTCTTGTTAAACCAGGCTGGCTGAGCGTTTACGAAAAACTTCTTGAAGAGAAACAAAAACAAGCTCCTCTTCCCCCACTCATACCAGGACAAAAAGAAGCCACTGACATTGAGGTTAAGAACACTTCGACAGATCTTAGTCACGACCAGACTAAGCCGCCGCCGCGCATCGGTGAGGCGCGCCTTTTGACTCTTATGGAACACGCAGGCCGTCAGGTCGAAGATGAAGAACTTGCTTCTGCGCTTGTCAGCGCTGAAGGATTAGGAACAGCCGCTACACGCGCTGATATCATCGAAAACCTCAAAGCCAAAGAGTACGTCGATGCTAACCTACGTCCTACGGCAAAAGGTATCCGCTTGATCGATACGTTAAAACGTATAGGCTCTCACCGCCTGACATCTGCAGAACTAACCGGTCGACTAGAAATGCATCTTAACGAGGTTGAGGAAAACCAAAGAAGTGGACAAGACTTCCTTAACGAAATCGCTGATTATGTCAGAGAGGTGGTCGAACAAACCAAAGAATTTGACTTCGACGAGATTTACCCAAACGTAGACCCCCTTGGTGACTGTCCAATTTGTAAGGATAAGAAGGTTTACGAAAAGGCTTGGTTTTATGGTTGTGAATCAAACTCGAGAGAATCGACTGGCGGCTGCGGACTTTTGCTCTGGAAAGATACTTATGGAAGATTCCTCGATCGCAAATCGGCTAAGCAACTTTTAGAAAAGGGCGAAACTGAGGAATTAGATGGATTTAAAAACGCTAATGGACAAAGTTATAAAGGCCAATTGATCCTCGAAGGCACGCGCATGATGATTAAGCCAACCGGCGCCGATTCATCAGGTGATACCCAGTTTGAAGTCAACCCGGAACCTTTAGGATTATGTCCGGTAGCAGAAGCTAAAGGCGAGAAGATCAAAGTTATCGAAACCCCCACTCACTATATATCGGAATCTCGCAAACAGGCGATGGATGATGGTGATCTCAAAGCACCTGGATTCATCCTGCCTCGTATGGTTTGTAAAAGAGAGATCAAACGTGAAGAAGCTATTGCGATGCTTAAAACCGGTGAAACACCTCTGATCAGTGATTTCATTTCAAAGAGAGGGCGTGCCTTCCGAGCGAAACTTAAGGTGAAGACCGACGGACGTCACGAGTTTGAGTTTCCACCGCGCGTTCCTAAAAAGAAAAAGAGCGACGAAGAAGCAGAGGAAGCCAAAGCTGACAATACTGAAACAAAAGAGACTTCAGGATCATCTAGTACAGCCAAGAAAAAGACCGCTAAGAAAAAGAAAACCGCCAAAAAGAAGACGACGACCAAGAAAACAGCTGAGGTCTCTCCTAATGACGACGAAGCACCATTTTAGAACCGCAGCAGCGCTTTGTTAGTGTTTGAATTAACCCGCTTCTGGCGGGTATTTTTTCTTTTAAACATTTTTTCCATGTTATCTTTACAGCTTTGACTAGCTTGCCAGTAAATCATTTCGATAAAAATTCCCCCACAAAAGCAATCAGTTCACTATTTCTCATTAGATATCTCTAAAACTGACTGTATCAACTCCGAATCCAACCGCAACAAAACCATTTATGTCACTTGTTTTTCTGACCAGCCGGAAGAACATAGGTCAATATTTTTTAAGGGGATAACCATGAAACTTGTCAGGAACGCCATATTAACACTTAGCCTCATGGGATTAGCGTTAGCTTGCGAATCGAAAGACGAAGCTTATGATGCCGACAAAGAAGCGCAAGATGGCGCTGCAAACGCAGCATCAACAGCGAGAGGTGGCGCAACTCCGCAAGCAGCTAACGGACGAGCTAATGAATCAGCCTTAACAACCCTTATCGATCTCGAATCAAATGTAACAGATGATACTCTTGGTATTACTTTTACCCGCGTAAAAGTATCTACCACTAACGAACCAAACTACTCTCCTAGCAACCCGCAGCAAGCAGATAAGCTTTACCTAGAAGTCTGGTACACACTTCCTTTTGAAACCGGCACTTATTATTACAAGACGTCTTTCGCCTACGATGTTGATGCTGATGGGTGGGTCCATTACCGTTCAGGCATTCCTGGTCAAGTCATCAAACAAAGTGGTCCGAGCGATGAACCATTGTCAGAGTACGAAACATTCACAGTAACAGCTCCTGATATGCTGTTAACCTCTAACTACACGCTTTCATCGACATTAGCTGCTTCTTCAACTTCTCTTGCTTCACTGCTTTCTGACGACGCTGATTTCCCGTGGGGGGACCTGAAAAATTTAGAAGGATTAAAGATAGCAGAAGCCAGTGAATATACGATAAATAACGATTTAGAGACGAAAGCGAAAATGGGTTGCTACATCTATAATGCTTCAAGTGGCATAGACTTCTATTTTGCTGATGTTGAACAAGGTCATCTTACTTATTACCCCACTGAAGCTGAAGCTGACGCAAATTCAGACTTTGACAGTGATGAAACAGTCTTGGCTAATAATCACGAATGGCATATTGCCGGTATCAATATCAACAGCAAAGTGATCCGTATGTTCAAGAAAACCAACATCCGTCTTTACAATGGTCGTCAGCTTCCAGGTTCTTTCAACTCTGGCAGCACCACAGCTCCCTCAATTTCAGGTATGGAAACCCTCGTCAGAACCTGTAACAATAGCGCCGGAGCTAGCGGTTGGTTCTACCCTATTTTCATCGACACCGATAATGACATTAGCCTTGGCTCTTACTTCCCTTATTGTGCAGACACGGATACTCTTAATCAATCAGACGCAAACTCAGTACCTCTTAATCAGTACGATAGCGACTGTTCCTGGGACAATGTAGGTCTTATGAGACACGGCAGTTGGGACGGTAGCTCACACGGATTTGCTTCTTCGACAACAATTATTTCAGAGCCTGCGACTTTAACAATTAGTGAGACGGTTGCTCTTGATTTCTCTGCAGCAGCAAACAATTAATGATTATTTGTCCAAATGATGAGACCCCTTTATGGGGTCTTTTTTTGGTTTAGACAAAAAAATAAGTCGCTCGGGTAAGCGACTTATACATACGGGCACATGCTACTAGATAAAATCCTAGGGTCTTGCATTTGGGAGTGAGTTACCACAGGTAACTTCCATGGAACTGGTCGGACCCTTTCCCCAAAAACTAAGGCTGCCAAAATATTTGCTTTTGGGTTAAAAACTCAAATTTTTCAAAAGAGTCTCTGATCTCAACCACTTTGTAAAAAACACTCTCATCAAGTCTGATCTTTGTTTCAGTTTTTAAAAGTGCTTAAAAAGATCCACCTTGCCCATCGTTTTGATTTCTTTCTGTCCATCAAGAAAATGAACCATTTTCCGATCCAAATGCTGACAAGGAGCACTTTTAAATGATTAAAAAATTTACAACTGTCGGCCGCCTGTTTCTGTTACTGACAGTCTTCCTGGGCCTGACCTCATCTGCATTCAGCAAAGACTGGAAAGCACTTTGCAAAGAGATTCCCAAATGGCCTGAAAGTAAAAAAATTCCGCCCTTTACAGAATACGATCAACTCGCCCACACATTAAGTGTCGATGAAGGGAGAGACCGCTGGGAAGAATTCAAAAAATGGCGACGCACCAAGGGCGCTACTGGTAAGAAGTGGATCTTTCTTGACACGCGTGGCAAACCAGATCGAATCGTTGGAGTGATCCCGCGCTCAATTCCCCTGACCTCCGACCCTTACGACGCATCAAAACACGAAGTAACAGCCGAAAATATTATTAAGAAACTTAATCTTGTCTTAGACAAAACCTATAAAACCATCAAAGACACTCAAAAGGACAATATCTACTTCGTCGTCTTCTGCAATGGCAAAAACTGCCACAGGACTAGCTATGCTGCTTGCTCACTTAGAGAAATGGGGTTCAGCCGTGACGATATTTTTTTGATGTTGGAAGGCTATCCAGGCTGGGTAAAAAAGGGGTACCCAACAACGATCGAGTCGACAAAAAAACACAGAAAATAATAGGTTGCCGATCAGCGAACCCATCTATTAGACTTTAAACAGACTCATTTCGACAAACGCATTCGAACCACCTTTGCTCCTAAAAAAGCAAAGAAAAGGAAGTTTTTTGTAATAATTGTCAAAAAAGTTCATACTACCGACCACCAAATTTATGTTTAAATTCCATGGGTTAAAACGAAGTGTCTAACTTTTGTGCTAATTGAAAACAGCAAAAATGCCGAGTAAAGAGCCATGTTGTTTGGGGTAACCTCTATAAGGAGCTGTCAAAATGTTTGAGTTTAAAGGAAAATGGACCTCGCTAGCCACGTTAGCCCTGTTGTTTAGTGTTTCAAGTTGCAAAATACCTTTGCAACAGTCAGAAGAGCCCGTCAGTGACCTCGATAGTTTTCGCAGTCTTACCGGTGAAGGATGTAAACCCGGTAACAGAACCGAAGCCTGTTGGGTTGATATGGGGATCTACCTTGGAGGCAAGCATAGCTTTCCGATTGGAACGACGACTAAAGGTGAAATCCTACCAGATGCGTCGACGAGTTTAGGCTTCGATCGTTATCCTAACGGCTGGTCAGGCGACAAAGAGATTGGAAGATCTGGAGCCAATCAAGGATTTAAAGCTTCAAAGTTTAATGCCATTAATGGCCAATTTCTCGTTAAAGCAAAAATCATTAATGAGGAAAACATTTCTGGCCCTAAACTTTTCACGTTAAGAACCGGCAAATTTGTCAACATGGATAACTGTTCCGATTTTGGTTACAAGGTTGAATCAATGCCAGTCAAGGATCCCGAAGGAGCCAGAAATGTCAATTTCTGTGTCGGCGGAGAAGTACGCGATCAATTCAAAGGCAAAAAGATCTATATTGGTGCTGTCAGTATCGTCAAGCCAGGTAAGACTGACGAAGCCAATAGTTTGATAGGTACAACGGTAACTAAAGCTAAGTACGAAAGTGTTTACTTTACAGAAATTGATTTGGACATAGACTTCAATCGCAACTGTGAAAAAGGCTCTAAAGCTTGCAACCCGAAATGGTCACCAATTGGCATGAAAGCGACAAAGCTTTATCCGCGCGATGAAACAGGCAAGATCGTCGTTCCTGCTACTCCAGTTAGAGAAGATCCAGTCATTCGTCCAGGTGTTTATCTTTTCAATCTAAAAACTGTTCCTCGCGGTCTAAACCCGATCAAAAGTAATATTTCTGACGACCATGCGGCAGGTCAATGTACCGTCGAGATGACGCTTAGAAAGACAAGCAGTGATCGAAGTTACACACTGAAACAAAATAGCTTCGAATGTGATAATCATGCCGTCAATTGTGCTAAAAATGATGTTTCTTTCAGTCAAGTGATCGTATCTCAACTTAAAATCGTCGACGGTGACTGCCGCAGAAAAAGCGCTTTCTTAAAAAAACTGAGCTTAAGAGGTGTCGGAACAGGAAGTCACTCTCTTCCAATTATAGAGCTTTCTAAGGCAAAATACTCAAGAAGTGAACCAACAGTTTCAGGACCAGATGAATGGCTTAAAAGACAACAGATTGGTTCTGCGTCAGACAACAATTACCGAAGCTCTTTCGATCACTTGGCTTGGAATCTGTCTTCCTTATCGGTCCCTGTTGCCGCCTTTTCCATTTCTGGAAAGCAACACGCTGTGTTTGTCTCTTTCTTTGGAACAAGAGACACAATCGAAGCTGGTCGCCTGATCATTGGTGAACCTGAAACAACAGCTGGCAGGGATTTTGTTCACCCTTACGGGAACGCTAAGCTGTCGTACTGGCAGCTCACTGACATGAGAGAAGCCACAATGGCAGTGCCAGCCCCAGCCCCATCTTTTCCTTCACCTGCACCTGCCCCTGGAAAAGGCGGAGAACCTGCA
>CAZBDM010000088.1:856-11703 GCA_964490675.1 uncultured Oligoflexales bacterium | reverse complement strand
AGATCTCAGGTTTTTAACTTTGAGCCCTGCGATGAAAAACCGCTTAAAAGAAATCGCTGGGAGTGTCCAACGTAAAAATTAAGAATTAATTAATTTCACATAAAGATGAAACCTGCTGTATTGAGAAATAGACACGAACTTGATTGAATGAGCCTAGAGTGAACATCCACTCTAGGTTTTTTTAGGAAGGTTCATTTGGATTTTGATGCAGTCGTTATAGGTTCGGGGGCAGGCGGAGGAACCGCTGCCTATAGTCTTGCAAAAGCAGGTAAGAAGACGCTTCTTATTGAGAAGAGTACGATGCCGATTGATGAGATGAATCACCAAGACGAACATCGCATGATGATTTTAAAAGAAGCTTCCTACGCGCAACCTTTTGAAATCGATGCGCACGATGAAAAGATGTTTGTTGGTTCAACTCTTGGTGGATCAACATCAATTTATGGCGGTGTCCTGCAAAGGCCAAGCCGTAGAGACTTTGAGCCTGGTCGCGACTACCAGAAGTTTCTCGACAAGAGTCTTCGCCAGTGGCCGATCAGCTATGACGATCTTGAACCTTACTACGAAGAAATAGAAGATCTTTACCGCGTTGCCGGTGATCATGATAGCCCTGCTCCTCATCTCGAAAAACGCAGCAAATCTTATGTCGGTCAACTACCAGAGCTTGAGCCGATCAATCAGAGGCTCCTCGACTCCTTTCGCAACAATGGCCTGAAGCCTTTTCGGCTACCTTTAGCGATTGATTTTGACAGTTGTCGCAAATGCCCCATCTGCCCGGGCTACTATTGTCCTGTAGCAGCGCGATCTTCGAGTTATAACCGGTGTATTGAACCGGCAAAACATAGCTTCCAGCTGAAAGTCTGGCAAGGTGTCGAAGCGCTTCACTTTGAGCATCAGCGTGGTGAGGCTCAAGCACTTGTCGTTCGGGGTGCTGATCATCAGACTTTCAAGGTGTCAGCAGAAAACTATTACCTGGCAGCAGGTGCTATTCATACGCCTGTAATTTTAGAACGCTCCGAACTTGGTCTCAGCAGTGGTGAGCTTGGTCGCAACTTTATGTATCACCTTGGTGTTGCTGTTTCGTCCTTATATGCCAAGGATTGTGGGGCCGCCAAGCGCTTTACTAAACAGTTAGGGTTGTCGGATTTTTATTTCGGTACGGCCGAATTCCCTCATAAGTTGGGTTTTGTACAAGCGATCCCTATTCCTGGGATTAAGACCATGCAAATGAAAATGCCCTTTAGGGTGCCGCAGCGCCTGCTCGATTGGCTTTATAAGCGGTCGATGGTTTTTGTGATGGCGATCGAAGATCTGCCGCAAAGAATCAATCGCGTGACACTCAACGGCAAAGGACAGATCAAGCTTTCGCATCAATTTCATCGCTACGATTTGTTTCGTGCTCAGTATGCAATGAATGCTCTGAGGAAAACCCTTAAGAAAGCTTCTCCTCTTGCAACTTTAGGATTTCTCGCTGCCAACGAGCGTTCTCATACGGCTCATCAGGTGGGGACCTGTCGCTTTGGTCATGATGCTAAAAGAGCCGTGTTAGATGCAGATTGCAGGGTTTTTGGCAGTGAAAATATTTATGTGGTGGATGGTAGCTTTATGCCGACTTCTCTTGGCGTTGGGCCTGCTTTAACAATAATGGCAAATGCTATGCGTGTGGTACGTCGTAGTCTATAACGATAGGGGACTTAAATGCAGAAAGTGATCATAACAGGGATTACAGGAAGTCTTGGACAAGCACTAGGTAAAGAATACATGCAAAAGGGTTGGCATGTTGTAGGGGTTTCAAGAAAGCGCGATATCGAAAAGAAGAACTTCAATGAGCTTCTCGTCAATAAGCAGCAAGATGAGAAAGATGCACGGCAGCTTCTTGATCAAAAGGCTGATCTTATCATCTTAAATGCCGGTCAAATTGAAACGGAAGTCGGCGAGCAAGGTGTTCCTCTTGTTCACATGATCGACTCGATCAATACCGTCAACTATAGCTTTCCGGCTAAGATCGCGACAATGGCAGCTGAACATGTCAAAGATAAGGAATTAGACGTGGTGGTTATTGGTTCGATTGCTGACCAAAGTCCCTCTTGTTTTGGTCCGATTTATCACTCTTCAAAAATGGGTATTCATTACCTGGTCAGTTCGATCGGACCGATCGTAAACTCAGCCAATCCATTGGTGCGTATAAAACTATATCGTCCTGGTGTGATTTATGGCCCGTTATCCTGGGCGCCTGCTATTAGGCTTAACGATAAAGCCTTGAAGATAAGAGCAGCGCGTTGCCAAAAGGCACCTCAGCCAGAAGTCATTGCCAAGCGAGTGATTAAATTTGTCGGTTCGAAAAAGTGGATTGGATCAGATCCCTCGCCGATCTCTTTTCATGTTTTGAAGTTTCTTTTTATGCTCATGCCTAATCTCTTTTACCGAATTCAAATTCTTGGATGGCGCAAAGGCAGCCGTTTTGCCGACAAAGCGAAGCTCACCCAAACAAGTCTCAATGATCCGGTAAAGGCCACCTAAAAAGCCGTCAGAAGTCTTCTCGATGCATTAAACTGACCGCCAAACTTATCAATCCCATCTTGACGAAGTTTGGCGGCGTAATTGTTTAAATACCTGTCGAGATCTTCTAACGAGTCAGCAAAGTAGTGGGTGGTGAATTTACAAGATTTTCCAGCTGGATTTTCAAAGTCTTTGACTTCAAAGTATTTCGCATCCTTAAAGCAGCCTGTTGCGACCATATCTTGTGCATGAACCTTAAGCCATTCGGCGAACGAGTCACGTACGTCTTGGGCGATAGAGATGTTGACTTCGTTAATGATCATGGGGTCTTATCCTTTTTTGATAGGTGACTTTCCGGCCTATTCGATGTAGCATTTGACTATAGCTAAGGCAAAGGATTTATCGATGAAGAGTTTCGCGCTGGTTTTACTCAGCATGTTTTTGACGTTCTGTGCAGCAGAATCTGAGCCTGAAGAAGCGGTTTCTCCCGCCGCTTTTGGAGGCTACGATAGAGGTATCCATGGCGATTTTGCCCCTCCCCCGGAGCCCGCTCCTTCAGCGACTCCAGCGCCGGTGATGGAAGATGCTCCCAGCATGTTGGGAGACAGCTCGGGTGGCCCAATGGATGACCGTGTCCAGAAAAAGCCGGCTCCGGACCCAGCGGCCGTGCAAAGCAAAAGGCTTCTTCACTATAAAGGCTATGCTAAGGTCGCCGTTTCTGATCCCAAGAAAACAATTGAAACGCTCAGTAAGAAGGTACTCAAGATGAAAGGGGTCGTTGTTTCTCAGAATCTTAATCGTGCCGAATACAAAGTGCCGCTTTCCAACTTTCTGAACTTTTATAAAGAGGTTCTCGAACTTGGCAAGGTCTTAAGTAAGTCTCTCAGTCTCGAAGATCTGACCAATAAATTTACCGATCTAAAACTGAGAAAAGAAGCCTTACTAGCTGCCAAAAAGCGCTTCGAAGATCTACTGAGTAAAGCTCAAAACGCTCAAGAAAAGATTATGATCCTTGCTGAGATCGAAAAGATTCAAGTACGTCTTAAAGCTATCGAACTGAGCCTTGCTGAAGTGAGAGATAAAGCGAAGTACTCAAACCTTACGGTTGAATTCACCCCACTGGATCAACACCTTGCTTCTTTATCGATGAAGCTACCTTACCAATTGTCTTGGATTGCCAAGATGGCACCGGGCAAGGATACCGTCTTTTATCGCGGTCAAAAAAGTGGACCTGTAAAAGCCCCGAAAGGTTTTCTTCTTTTTGAAAGAAAAGATATTTGGAAAGCTCAGTCTGCTTCAAAATCACAAATTACCATGACTAAGCTAAAGAACCAACCACGCGGCACTAGCCAGTTTTGGTCGGAGACCATTAGGCATCATCTTAGCAAAAAATACGCCAAATCATCGCTTGAAAACTGGGGGAAGATGACAGCGATTCATTTTAGAAGCCACGGAAAGCCTCATTATACTTATTTAGTAGCAGTGATGAGTAAAGACGAACATCTTTATTTAATGCAGACCTTTTTCCCTAACCCCGATGAAGAGAAAAGACATCTGGAAACGATAAAATCTGAGTTTAGCGCATGGGCCAGTAAAATATGATGAATCTCAAAGGTATCGTATTAGCGATCGCATTGTTATTATCTTCAGCGTCTCAGGCAAGGTCTTACCAAGCAAGCCTGACTCTCTCAGTAGTAGATGCCGAGAAAACTATGGACCGTATCGTTAAAACCATTGAGGCTTCCGGCGGATACTTTACTCGTCGCACTGATAAATACCTTCATGTAAAAATCCCCAATAATAAGTTTCTTAAGATTGTCGATCGGTTAAGTAATGAAGGCGAAGTGATCGGTAAGAGCATTAGTTCTAATGATCTTAAATCATCGAATGTTCAGATGCGTGCATCTCTTGTTACCAAAGAACAAATGTTGAAGAAGTACTTTAAAACTCTGTCGCAAGCTAAAAATCGTAATGACATTATTTATCTGCAAGCAGAAATCAATCGCATGATTGCACAAATTGAAAATCTCAAACTTAACCTTCGTAGGAACGCTCTATTTGACCGCTATGCTCAATTACGGATCAACTTTTCTTCCAAAGACGTTGCGACCCTTAGCACCAAGAAGAGCTCAGACTTTGGTTGGTTAAATAGCCTCGGGATCAATCAATTGATGGGGAATTTCTAGTGACTTTAAAAGTGGCGCTTTGCCTCTCGTTTTTATTTATTGTAGCTTGTAAGACCGAAAAAGGCCCTCTCACGATGGATGCTCCAGACAAGTTTGCTGTGTTTGACGTCGAGAGTGAAAAGAATACGGTGGTGCGAGCGATTAGTTCCAATAATGTCCTTTTTCAAGCAAGAACCATAAAAAACGAGCCGAGAGCTGAGCTCTCCTTCTGGCATGAGGCATTGAAGACTCACCTCAAAGACTCTGGCTATGTTCTTCTTAAAGACGAGACGATTAATATCAAAGGAAAAGACGGAATACTGGTCAAATTCAACGCCCCAGTTGGGCAGACTGATCACCGTCTTCTGGTTGCTCTATTTGTCCTAGGTGATGAGATATTGGTGGTTGAATCTGCTGGTAGTTTGAAGGAGTTTCAGTCTCTCGAGAAGAATATTATCGCTGCTATTAGCACTCTCAAGAATTTATGAATGGCGTTTGCTGAACCCTTGCCAATGCTAAACCCTTTGGGTTGACCTTCATTCGACTAATCATAAAGATCGTTGGATAATTCTAAAATGGTATTGGGAGATGGAGGCATGTCTTTAAGCCTGTCGTTCTTTGGCTTTTGAGAGGTTTGAAAAAACCTTTGTAGCAAGCTTTACAACAAAGGGAAGAGCAGCGATGACTGCTAAGGAGAGAAGAATCTCCAGCGAGAGTACGTCTTTAAAAGTTTTGATTTTTGCGAGCTCGACGCCGGCATTACAATAAACCGCATGAATTGGAATCATACCGATCAATGTAGCGAAGAAGAAGCTATGGATTCTTATCGAAGTCAAAGCCATAAGGACATTTAAAACATAATAGGGGATTACTGGAATAAGCCGCAAACTCAGCATGTAAGTAAAGCCATTATGGCCCATTCCTTTGTTGATTTTGACGAGATATTCGCGCCATTTTTGTTCGGCTGATTCCTTAAAGATATATCGCGTCGCTAAGAATGAAGTCAGTGATCCCATCGACGCAGCAAGTGCAACAAACAACACGCCAAGCGAGAAGTCAAAGACAGCTCCTCCTAACATTGTCACAAGAAACATTCCAGGAACAGACACAGCAACCATAAATGCGTAGACAAGCATATAGAGCACAGCAACGATCACAGGACTGTCTACGAAGTGTTGTTTTAGGCTACTTGAGAACTGATGAACCCAACCGAGAGCTTTATGTTCATCGACACCGATAGAAAACAAAATCGTTGCTAGCAGTGCCGCTGCTATCAAAAAAATAAGGACTTTCGTGCGACTTGGAGCTTTCATGTTTAAGCCTACTTTGATGATGAAAGACGCTCATTGAGAGTTTATATGTTTTATCGAACAAATAGATTAATTTAACAGAAAATTTATATGTTGTTTCCCTAATCATTACATGGAAATCATACCATTCAAGCTATACAGAAAAAGAGAGGAGTGCGGCGTGCGTATAGCTATCTTTTCAGAAGTTTTTCTGCCAAAGGTCGACGGTATCACCAACCGTTTAAAGAATACGGTTCAAGAGCTTGTAAAAGCTGGTGATGAAGTCCTTATCTTTGCCCCAGGCACTTCCGTGCGGTCTTTTGCCGGATGCAAAGTCGTCAGAATCAAAAGCATGCCTTTTCCCCCTTACCCTGAAGTTAAGATGACCTGGCCAAATCCAAAGATCCTCTACCACCTAAGCAAGTTTAAACCTGATGTTGTCCATGCGGTCGGACCTGTTTGTCTGGGGCTCTGGGGAATCACAAGCGCTCGTATGCTTAATCTTCCTATCGTCGCTTCCTATCACACCGACTTCCCCAAATATATGCCTCTATACGGCCTTGGCGGCATGGTCAGCTACGCTTGGCAAATTATGCGGGGGATTCATAACAGAGCTGTCGTTAATCTTTGTCCTTCTAAACACACCAAAAATGAGCTCGAAGAACAAGGTATCAAAAACGTTGGTATCTGGCGCGGCGGAGTCGACACCGAACTCTTTCACCCAAAACGAAAAAATAACAGCTTTCGGTCCATGGTGACCGGCGGAAAAAATAAGCCTATTCTTATGTACGCCGGCCGCTTAGGGTATGAAAAAAATATCGATCACCTTAGACTTCTTCACGATCACGTTAAAGACTTTCAGTTGGTTATCGTAGGTGACGGTCCGGCAAGGGGATTTTTAGAAGAGACCTTTAAAGGTACCGACACTTACTTTACCGGCTATTTAAGAGGAGAAAGTCTCGCAACGGCATTTGCCGGCGCCGATCTTTTTATGATGCCATCAACAACAGAAACCCTCGGCTTTGTGTCGCTCGAAGCAATGAGCTCAGGTCTTCCTGTCATTGCCGCTAACGCAGGCGGAACAAGAGATCTCGTCGATCCCGATAAGACAGGGTACCTTTACGATCCAGAAGACCGTATGCAAATGGTCGATTATGTTAATAAAGTGCTTGGTTCAGCGAGTTTACGCCAGCAACTTGCCGAAAACGCCCGAAGTAGTGCGCTCAAAGGCACGTGGCGAGAGGAAACCGATAAACTAAGAAAAACCTACAGGAAAGCTATTTATAGCTTCCTTGCCTTCAAAAACGATCTTGTTAAAAACAAATCAAATGCTACATCAAACGTATCTTTGTCAACATCAGCGCCATGATTTCATGGCCTTGTTCTCTGGTCCCATAATGTGCCGGGAGTCCTTAGGGCTTACCGGCAGACATCCTCGATGATCCTTAAATTAAATTCTAAAATTTACAGATTAGCTATTCGCCGGGAAGCTCAGCCGTGTAGCCGATGATCTCACCAACACTGTAGTCGTTGTCTTCAAGGAAGGCTTTGTTGACAAGCTCGACTCTGTCTGGATCAGGCTTGTGGTGATGGCCGAAAGAGCTGACGTTTTTACTGCCTCGATAAATCGGCTTACCTTTGGTCGAGTCGCTATAAGCATATCCTACGAGGCCTTCAGCGGAGTGTTTTCCCTCGCAGTCAGCGTCCTTTGAGTAGAAGTAATCGTATTTGTATTTACCATGGCTGTCTTTACCAAGTTTTTCACGGCAGCTGTAAATGGCATAGCGACCTTCTCCTCCTTCTTTTAGGATGCTGTACTGGTGATTGGTGTCACCTTTAATGATCTTTGGTTCGTAGCCTTCTCCAGTTGGAGTGACGAGATCGGTTGATAGGCGGTAGTCATTATTTTTCTGGAAGAGCCAGACTTTTTGTAAATCAGCTTCGCTGATTTCGTCCTCTTTATCTTTATCTTCGTCTTCATCCTTGTCATCATCGTTGTCTTCCGTCTCACCGTCGGTCTTTTCTGTTTCTGTCGCGTCATCGGAGGTACTATCGGTCGTGGTATCGTCATCCGATGTGTCAGTTGTACTGTCAGCTGTCGGCGATGATCCGGTTGACCCGTCACCTAGGACATCTCCCTCTCCAGCGCTACTGATGATCGGGTCGCTGCTGTTGTTTGTCGTTTCGCTGACGCCGCCACCAATCGTCTTTCGCTGGGTTGTCGCGGTGGTTTTGCAGTTGGCAAGGATCAAAGCAATGGCAAGGAAGAAAACCGCTTGGTTTAACTTAACAAGATGAAACATTTTGACCTCTTTTCGACCCGTTGATTCATTTTTGAAACTTGACTTGTTATCGGAAAAGAATCTCAATTCTTGACACTAAATCAGCGCAAGGTATTGATTATGTTGGAAAAAGTAACTTTAGGCGATTGTCAATTTTGACCTTTTGCTCTAAGGGAAATCCTTTTTGTACTGATCTGGGTGAGCTTTGACACACTCTGGAAGTGTTAAACAGTGTCGATTGATGCGTTCGATAAGTGGAAATCGGTTTAAGGAAACTCCGAAACGTTCTGCGTTATAACATTGCGGGATCAGACATAGGTCGGCAAAGCTGACGCTTGAGCCAAAGCTAAAGGTACCAGGACAACCCAGGTGAAGCAGGTTCTCGTACGCCTCGAGCCCTTGGCTAATCCAATGATGGGCGTACTTGACTCTCGTTTGAGGGTCGTTACTAAAGTAACGCTGGCTTTTCATGTTTTGCATCGGCTGGGTGAATGCCGCAATGATCATTGTTAACTGACGGACATAAGCACGACTATGAGGGTCTTGCGGTAGAAGAGGTTCGCGGGGGTAGCGTTCTTCAAGCCACTCGAGAACAGCGATCGAATCTCCAAGCTTGACCGGACCTGCTTCGAGAGTCGGTACCGTACCGGAGGGGTTAAGTTTAAGGTACTGCGGGGTTTTGTGTTCCGCTTTAAGAAGGTTAACTGGAATGAGTTGATAGTCGAGCTTTTTAATATTAAGAGCCCAGCGGATGCGCCAAGAGCAGGAAGAACGCCAGTAGTGGTAGAGTTTCATCTGAGCTTGCAAGGGTCGACTCCAAGAAGACTGTTAACAGAAATTCCGAGGCATGTTAGCATGATGAGAGCATCGTATCTGTAAAAATTTTAGAAATCAATTTTTTGAGGAATCAAGCCTTGATTGCGAAACTTCTCCTTGCACTAATAATTGGCGGCGCCGCAGGTTACTTTGGTTATCAGCAACTCAATAAGCCTAAGTTTACTGAGGCTGAATACAAAGCCATTCAGCAAAAAGCCGCAGGACTTGAACAACAAGTCAAAGAACTGTCAGGCCAGGTGACTAGTGTTGAACAGCAGTTCAAAGGTAAGACTTGCTTCACTGGTATAGAAGATCCTGTTTATCAACAGATTCGTAAAGATATTGTCAAGGACCTCACCGCCATGGAAGTCGATGCTTGGCAAAAAGAACTTCAACAAAAACGTAAAAACTTTCTGGCAGAACACGAAAAGTATTGGCGAAACGGATGGGTTGATGAGGTTTCTAAGCGATTTGATGAGAAGCTCGTGCTGAAACTCAAAGGAACCCTGAGAGGTGAGTTTAAGTTTGATGAAGCTATCGTTGAGGAGTATAGCAAATTCAACTTTAAACTAGTGATTAGAGGCTTTAACAGCAATAAAAAACTAAACCAGTTTGAATATAAATCAAAAGATAACGCCTATACGAGCAGCGTCGAGTTTCAACATGCGCTGTTTGGAAGCGATGCGACTCTCCAAGAGGTTTCTTTTGTCTTCGATGCTCCTTTAAAGACTGATGAAGCAAAGTATAGCCACTTTGCCATTCGTATTCCCACTGACATGAAAAAGAAAGAAACGCGCGATGGCATCATTTACGGTCTTGATCGCGATCTTTTCTGGGGGGAAGTTGGAAGTTTTTCAGTGCGGAGGATTTAAACGAGCGACCGCCTTAGCTCTCACTAAATGCGGTCGAACTCGAGGATTATTGCTGACGAACAAGAGTCCAGTAGCCATCTACTTGTCTTGAGTCTTCGACCGGAAGATGGGAGACTCTTAAGATACGGGTGAGCAGATCGTAGCGTTCTTGGAGAAGGTCTTGGTGATAGTTCTGATTGTGATGACTCCAAAAACCAGCTCCATCAACAAGATTTCGATAAAAGAATGGACCGACGTTTACGCCCGAAAGACTGAGAAAAATGATATGACTAAAGCGGTAGTCGTCATTAAATTCAATCTTCTGATTGAAGTGATAAGCCAATATTTCATGAACAGCGATCATCCGTAAAAAGTGAGCAGGACAAGCATCGTCGCTTGAAGTTCCTTTAAACTCTGGATGATATTTTTCGCCAAGATCGTGACATGCTGCGACAAGTTTGTCTTTAGTGACTTCTTCTATGTTGAGCTCGATGCCTTCGGTCGGATGATTTCTGGCCATAAGAGGACGGTCTTCGCGGTCTCGAAGATTATTTCCAATAGAGACCACGTTACCTGCGCAGTAATCATCTCGCGCCGACTCTGCAAGTGTGCGTAAATCAGCAGGAGTAAAAATAAGTTTTTCTCCATCATTCAGTGTCACATGTAGTGTATGCGTCGTTAGACCTTCTGTCTTTCTCACATAGTCTTGGGCGCCATTGGCACCGGGTTGGTAATAAGCTTTGGTGGCATCGAAAAGAAACGACAGAATCATTAAACCTTCATAGCCGAGCTGAGCGAAGCGCTGACAGTTTTCATCGTCACTTAGCTGCGGATCAGGATAGAGGACGTTGTCTGCCACTTGCGGTATGATATAGAAAGATTTATAGATACCGCCCCGGCGTGCTTCTGCAGTGGACACACGACGGGAATGGATACGCGCTCTCC